>CAMWQV010000492.1 GCA_947176425.1 uncultured Clostridia bacterium | reverse complement strand
TTGGAAAGACATTGCAGAGTTCTGAAAATCCTTGTGTCCCCGGTTCGATTCCTGGTGACACACCTCCAAAATCGCTAATAATCTAATTTGCAGATTATTAGTTATTTTTCATTCAGTCCAAATCGGGCGAGTTACCTATAAAGTTACCTATAACACCACCCTCTGAACCCAACTGAACGGCACTCAATCGACCTGAATGAATCGAAATTAAAATATTTAACATCTTTTAATACGCTTTCAATCAAATCCCAATAAAGAAATGGTTAGACTAATACAAATAAAGCCACCGACCGAGGATCAAATTAAGTTCTACAATCTGATTCTTGACGAGAATGTACTTAAACATACCATTCTAACCATTGAATCTCTTTTAAAGAAGGCATATACCTATAATTCTTTAAAGAATGCTCTAAAGAAGCAGTTTGGATACGATAACGTTGAAGATATAGATCATTTCCACAACAATACTTTTTTCAACCCTAACTATAGAACTACTGATAAGCAGTCATGTGATTTCTTAATGATTGGAGTTTGGGTCAATTTCAAGAAGATCGTAGAAGGCTTAGAAGATATTTTAAGTGCGGTTCAAGTTTCACTCGGTTGGAATGACGTACAGGAACGAGGCTGGATTATGGAGGTCACAATTTTCATCTCTAAATCTAGAGCTTATCATATGAAACCTCTATGCACAATCGACTTGAAAGGAATGGGAATAATGAATTGGAAATGGAGAGACAAACTTCCGGTTCCCAAAAGATTGCACGAACAAAATTGCTACACGGATAAATCTCATATTAATGATATGGATGAACTAAAACAGTTTATTTCATTCTTAATTCATGTAGAAAAAATCCCTTGTAAGATACATGCATTTGATAGATTTGAGAATATGGTTCATCCAAAAAATGGATTTGTATTGGTTAATGAACGTAAAGCCAGTCTTTACACTCGATTGCTTGAAGAAGGATATGTAGCCTATGTTAAGCTACGAAGAAAAACAAGCTTCGATACCTATCTAATGGGATTACAACGTAAAGTCAAGCAACGACATACAAAATAAACAGTTCGGTTTGGTCTGGGCTATATTTGCCCAACGAACTACACTTAACGATATATGCAGCAGATGAAAAGATAAGATTAATAAAGTCCCTACCCTAATTATATATTACATTTGATTGAAACATAATCAACTGTTTTTCAAGACTATACATAAATATTCCTCATAGATTTGTCGCAAATATATAGTAAATTTGCGACAAGCCGAACTGTAATAGACTGCACTATACTTAGGGATATTCAGAAAATAGCTAATTAATTGTTTGGTAATGTCATAAATATTTTGTATCTTTGCAGAGAACCCCCGATTGACCCATCACGGGCTGTTTCGGGGGTATAATACAAAAAATTTCAGCCGTGAAGATACAAAAAATTTCTGAAATAACCGCAACGTTGCCCTTTACAGAATACGATTTTCTGCAAAAATACCGTGACAGCTTCCGTCAGAGCGAGCTGGGTCGAATACACAGTCAGCTTCCGCTGAAGGAACTGGCTGAGGCGATGGCATCGAGAATGCCGCACGCCAACCCACAGGGGAGGCAACCCCTCTTCCCAGCAGAGGGGGAACTGGCCTTGATGTTCCTGAAGCCCTACACCGGCCTTTCGGATGACGGGCTGGTCGAGATGCTCAACGGCAGCATCCACATGCAGCTTTTCTGCGGAGTGCTCATAGACCCCGCCTCACCCATAAAGAACGGAAAGATAGTCAGCGCCATACGCAACCGTCTGGCCGCCTTCCTCGACATAGAGTCCCTGCAGAAGATCCTGTATGACGGGTGGAAGGCCAGCCTGGCAGATACAGACATGTTCCTGGCCGATGCCACCTGCTACGAGAGCCACCTCCGGTTTCCGACCGACGTGAAGCTGCTGTGGGAATGCTGCGAATGGCTTTACGGCCTGCTTGTGGAGAAAAGCCGACTCTTCGGAGAGAAGGTCCCCAGGACGAAATACAGGGAGATAGAGAAGGCCAGGCTCATCCATGCCAAACAGCGTAAACCGAAGAAATCGGAGACAAGGAAGATCAGACGCAGGCTAGTCCATCTGCTGGACAGGATAGTCAGGGAATGGACAAGGATCAACAGGATTACCGGAGGACTCACCGTACTGACCCCCGAACAGCAGAAGCGCGTCACCGCCTGCCGCCAGGTACTTGAGCAACAGCGTATACTGATCAAGGGTGGGACAGTCAACGGACGCATCGTGAGCATCGACAGACCCTATATCCGCCCCATAGTGCGCGGCAAGGAGAACAGACGAGTGGAGTTCGGGGCAAAGGTCAACAGCATACAGATCGACGGCATATCCTTCATGGAGCACCTCTCCTTCGAGGCCTTCAACGAGGGAACCAGGCTCAAGGAATGCATCTCATGCCATAAGGAGCTGACAGGAGAGGAGCCGAAGAGGATAGGCGCGGACACCATATACGCCACCAACGCCAACCGGAAGCTGTGCACCGGGAAGAAGATAACCACATGCTTCGCCCGGAAGGGGCCTAAGCCCAGGGAGGAGGATGCGGAGCTGAGAGCCGCGCGCAGGATCATCGGCAACCTCCGTGCCACAGTGATGGAAGGAAGCTTCGGAAACCAGAAGCTGCATTATGGGTTGGGAAGGATATCGGCGCGGAACATGAGGAGTGAGATATTGCAGATTTTCTTCGGCATCCACATGGCCAACGCCGCCATAATGGCATCCCGCCAGCTGGCTAAGGAAGAGAAGCTGAGGCAGAAACAAAAATCTGCTTGAGGCGCAACTCAGGCTGACAGACTCCGGAACTCCGGAGCGACCAGTCATGTCTATATGGGTCATATGTTCCTTGAAACGGATCCCCGAAGAGACATGACACTCTAAAATTTGTTTGGCCGCCCTCAGAATTGACCAGACGGGCCAGTCTCAGGAGGCTGCCCATACCCCAATTGGGAGAATTAACTGAATATCCCTACTTATTGCCAACTTACTTCAGACAGCCAAATCTCATATTTTTACCACATATGACTGGTTGATGTAAGTAAGCCTAATATTCTTTCCCGTTTTGCTTTTTCATCAGGTTATTGTTAATTCATATTCAATCCTTCCATATCTCACGGATTTTTTCGTAATTTTGCAGTCTGAAACCCAACAAATCAGTATGATAGCTAAAGAAGAGGTATTGGAC
>CAMWQV010000491.1 GCA_947176425.1 uncultured Clostridia bacterium | reverse complement strand
CCGCATCCACAAGGGGTATCTGGTCAATCTTTCCTATGTGGACGGGTACAGCAAAACGGAAGTGATACTGACAAACGGAGAAAAACTGCTGCTTTCAAAATATAAGTATCGGGACTTTGTAAAGGCGTATCTCCACTTTTTGAAAGAGGGCGCTGAGTTATGAATGAAACAGGATTTCAGATTTTCAGTAAGATGCTGCCAGTTGGGGCGCAGCTGCTGCACGCCGTCTGCCTGACCTGTTTTCTGCGTCCCTTTATGACGAGGCGAGAAAAAAGGCTGCTCCTCTTATGTCTGGCATATTTGATGGTTGGCCTGCTGGATGAGCAATTATCTTCCGTGCAGGGAACGTTCAACTTATTTTTGACGGCGCTTCTGACTGCACTGGCCGGACTGCTGGGCCTAGAAAAGAAACTGGCTTTTCTGTTGGCGGTTCTCTTCTTGAACACGAAAACTGTCAGCGGGCTGACGCTGGAAAGCCTGTTCTTTCTGGCGGACCAATGGTACCCCATCCCAGCGGACCCGATGGAAACCATGTTTTTCCGCTCCTCTGTCCGGCTCATACTGCTTCTGCTGTCCCATGCCGGGCTTTTGACCATCATGCTGTATCTCCTCCAGCGGCAAATGCTAAAGCGCTATCTGCCGCTCCGTTGGCGGGAATTGTGTTATGTTGGCCTGATCCCAATCGCGGGGATTTCGTTTGGTCAAATCGTTTCCAGGCTGCTGTTTGAGGTCAAGGATGGTATCTATTTCCAGCTTTACGAACGCCATCCTGCATTTATAGCGGCAGTGCCTCTGCTGGCTCTGCTGTTCTATGCGGGAACCTGGCTGACCATCGTTTTTCAGCAGGGAATGGCCGCTCTTCAAGAAGAACAGACGGCTTATTTTGCAGAACGGCAGCAAATCCAGGCTATTCGGGTGCGCATCCATGAAGTAGAGCGATTCTATGCCAGCATCCGCCAGCTGAAACATGAGATGCGGAGCCACTTGACCAATATTAAGGGGTTGGTCAGCTGCGGCGAGTACGCCAGTCTGGAGGACTATATCGCCCGGATGGACGAGAGCATGAGCAGCTTTGAACTGACGCTCCAGACCGGAAACCCGGTCACGGATGTGATCGTCAACGATATACGCCGGAAGTGTCTGGCTTTAGGTATCCGTTTCCAGGTGGATTTCCATTACCCGGCTCCAGGAGGCTATGACGCTTTTGATGTGGGCATCATCCTCCAAAACCTACTGCAAAATGCGGTAGAGGCTTGCGAGAAGGTCAACGAGGACGAGCGATTTATTGTGCTAACCGGAAAGAGAAAAGGACGATTCTTTCTGATAGAGGTCAAAAACTCCTTTGAGGGCGAGGTGGTATTCAGACAGGACGGTTTGCCTGTCACAATCAAAAAAGAAGACACTTTCATGCACGGCATCGGTCTGTCCAATGTGCGCCGGGAAGCGGAGAGGTATATGGGAGAGATTGAAATCAAAGCGGAAAATCAAAAGTTTAGTGCTACCGTTTTATTGCAGGAAAAACATTGATAAGGAGAATCATGATTATGAATATTACTGGCGTTGGTAGAGGTGGAAATCTGTCCCCCTTTTCAGTCCAAATAGCAGAATTTGAAAAAGCGGAAACTGCTCAGACAGTGCGTCCCTCACAAACGGACACCGTAAGCGTTTCTCAGTCGGACGGCGCGGCATACTATGAGATTTTGCGAAAAAACTTTACGTGTGTGAAAAATGGCAGCGTTTCCATCTCCGGCGCATATCTGGACCAGTGTGCAAAAGACCCGGACAAAGCTAAAAGGTTGGAGGAAAACCTGACTGCCTATAACGATTATGTTCAGCGCGGCTATCAAAATGCGAAAATGTCTGCCCAGACTGCGTATGGAAAGCTGCTCAGTTATTCGGAGACATGGAACATTGACAGCGAGGGCAATCTTACCATGATCTCCTGCGGGACTGTGGAATATGAAACAGGCACGGAAAGCTGGGAGGATATCCGCAAAGACACCCTTGAGCGCATGGAAAAAGTGCGCGAGGAAAAGAAAACGGCCACCACGGAGGACGAATCCGAGGAAGTCTCCGAGAGTCAAGGCGGCAAGGTGGCTGTAAACGAAGGCAAGCGTGCCCGGCAAATCGCGGCGGCGGCAACTAAGGAGCAGGTTCAGCAGGTACTGGCGCTGCTGCGGAAGGATATGTCGGACTGCAAGGCAGGTTTGGAGCAGGGGATGTGTGACGAATCGGAAATCGCCAAAGTGGAGGCGCTGCTGAGCCAGGCGAAAGCACGTCTGAGCCAGGTCCCCAATGAGGCGGATTTGGATGACCCGCAGGGCGGCCTGAGTGCGTTTGAGATCGCATCGCTGATGTAAAAGGCAGGGTCAAAATGGGTAATATTATTCAATCAAGATTTGGAACGAGAACATACAGTACCCCCACAAAGGCTCGTGAAACAGAGCAGTCCAAGACACGAGAAAGCAGTTTCCTTGATCTGGCGGCGCAGGCCAGCAGTAATAAAACAAATATACTGACAACCAGCATAAGCGGCATCACGGGTATGGCGGGCCTGCCCACAAACCTGATGATGGATCTGGCGTCTGTTGGACAGGTGCAGGCGGAGGGGATGGAAGCGGTAGAGGCTCCTTCTCTGGAAACTATGCTGAAAGCCAAATATCCCAACATCCACTACCACGTCTTTGATGCCAGCAGTGGCTATTGGAGAACACGGAACGATTATCCCCACTACCTGTTGTATCAGGACGGGGAGGAAGCGAAGGAAACGCTGGAAAATTGGCAGCCCACCGGGGACAACCCCTTCTATGGCTCCATAGACGGCAGGTTTACTGCTCCAAAGGAGATTCATGCTCTAAGCAATGTCCCGCCTGGAAGCAAGGCCGTGGTCATCCATCCCAAAGTGCAGGAACGCATGGAGCGGGACCCGGCCTATGCCCAGGAAATTTATACGAAGATCGATACCTGGTTCACCTTTGATGTTATGCGGAATGAAGCCATTATACCCGGCAGTACGTTGAGGATGTCCCAGGCTGTTGCTATTGGTGAGGATGGGAATATCTGTAACGCCTGTTCCTCCAGCAGCGGCGGAACGATCACACAAAGCAGCGATGAGATGGTACAGGCATATTATCTCCGTATGGCAAAGCGGGCGGATTTTATGCGCTGGCTGGCAAAACAGCAGATGAAAGACAAGATACTGGACCACGATC
>CAMWQV010000490.1 GCA_947176425.1 uncultured Clostridia bacterium | reverse complement strand
ATATTGAGAAGATTGTACAAAGCAATCCCGATCATGTTGTCACAATCGACGAGGCATATATCGACTTCGGCGGGGAAAGCTGTATCGGGCTGGTGCCGAAATATGAAAATCTGCTGGTCTGCCAGACATTCTCAAAATTCCGGTCTTTAGCTGGCGGGCGGCTGGGGTATGCTATCGGCAGCAAGGCGCTGATCGAGGATTTGGATAAAATCAAATACTCTACAAATTCCTATAATCTCAACCGTCTGACGCTGGCCGCCGCCGCCGCTACCATCGACAGCAACGACTACTATATCCAAAACAGCAGAATTATTCAGGAAAACCGTGCCTATACAGTAGCAGAACTGGATAAACTGGGCTTTGAAACCCTGCCCAGCAAGGCGAATTTTATCTTTACACACTGCACAAAAGTGGAGGGCGGGAAGCTCTACCGAAAATTAAAAGCTAAAGGCGTTCTGGTGCGTCACTGGGATAAACCGGAAATCTCCGATTACTGCCGTATAACAATCGGTTCACGGGAGCAAATGAATGTATTATTGGAAAAAGTACGTGAAATTCTGAACGAGGTGGGTGAATAAAATGCGGAAATCTACTGTCAACCGCAAAACAGCCGAAACGGATATCACATTGTTTATAGACTTGGACGGAACCGGCAGCAGTCAGATCGAGACCGGATGCGGGTTTCTGGACCATATGTTAACCTTGTTTGCCCGGCACGGACGCTTTGACTTGAATGTCTCCTGCAAAGGCGACACCTATGTGGATGACCACCATACGGTTGAGGATATCGGCATCTGTCTGGGTACCGCGTTT
This sequence comes from uncultured Clostridia bacterium, assembly GCA_947176425.1. Taxonomy (GTDB): domain Bacteria; phylum Bacillota; class Clostridia; order Oscillospirales; family Oscillospiraceae; genus Pelethomonas. The sequence continues at coordinate 2,403 of CAMWQV010000490.1, read as the reverse complement.
TTGCAGGCTCTGGGTGAAAAACGTGGTGTTCGCCGTTATGGTTCCACACTTCTGCCGATGGATGAAGCGTTAATCCTTACTGCCGTTGACCTCAGCGGGCGGGGACTGTTATGCTATGCGTTAGATATCCCAACGGAAAAAGTGGGCACTTTTGATACGGAACTGGTTGAAGAATTTTTGGTTGCTTTTACCCGGCGTGCCGATATCACTGTACATGTCCGCCAGATGTCCGGGAAAAACAGCCACCATATTATTGAAGGAATGTTCAAAAGCTTAGCGCGCACACTGCGGGAAGCGGTTGCCATTGACCCGAACTTTGCGGACGAAATCCCCTCCACAAAGGGGGTCCTGTAAGTGGTCGCTATTATTGACTACGGAGTGGGGAATCTGTTTTCTCTGAAAAGTTCCTTTCATGCGATTGGTCAGAAAACGGTCGTTACCGGAGACCCGGAGGTCATCCGCAGCGCTGAAAAATTAGTGCTTCCGGGAGTCGGCGCGTTCGGGGACGCCGCCGCCCTGCTGCGGGAAAATAATATGGATCAGCTGATTCGGGAACAGGCCGCGTCCGGAAAACCGCTGCTGGGTATCTGCCTGGGAATGCAGCTGCTCTTTGATTACAGTACCGAGTATGGCCATCATGAGGGCCTGGGCTTAATTCCTGGGTCTGTACAGCCGATTCGTCCGGTCATTCCGGCGGGATATAAAGTGCCGCATATCGGCTGGAATGCCTTGCATTTAAAGGGTGACAACAGATTGTTCCGCTATATTTCAGAGGGGGACTGTGTGTATTTTGTCCACTCTTTTTACGGCGCGGACTGTGATAACTTCGTAATCGCTGCGGCTGAATACGGCGCGGAACTGACTGCGGCGGTCGCTCGCGAAAATGTCTGCGGCGTGCAGTTCCATCCGGAGAAAAGCGGGACCGTAGGGCTAAATATTCTGCGGGCATTTTGTGAGTGAACTATGGAAGGAGGCGGGACGCTATGCTGATTTTTCCTGCGATTGATTTGAAGGACGGTAATGTCGTCCGTTTATATAAGGGTGAATTTGATACGGTCCATCAGGTAGCGGAGGACCCTGCCGCAACAGCGCGGACATTTTACGAAGCAGGCGCACGGTACCTGCATATGGTGGACCTGGCCGGCGCAAAAGACGGTTTTCGCAAAAATAGCGAAATCGTCCGTGCCGTGGCGGACGTGGGGCTGAAAATCGAACTGGGCGGCGGCATCCGTTTTATGGACGATCTGCGGGAGGTCTTTGAATTGGGCGTATGGCGGGCTGTCAGCGGTTCCGCAGCGGTCACGGACCCGGACTTTGTCAAACTGGCGATTGCCGTCTATGGCCCGGAACGCATCGCGGTTGGAATCGACGCCAAAAACGGCAGTGTCCGAACCGCCGGATGGGTCGAGGACGCGGGACTGGACTATCTGGAATTTGCCCGTTCTATGGAAAGTATAGGCGTGAAATATATCATTTTTACCGATATCGACACCGACGGCACACTGTCCGGACCGGCCTGCGGACGGCTGGCGGAGCTGCAAAAAGCGGTCAGCTGTTCCGTTACCGCCTCCGGGGGCGTGTCCTCTAACGAAGACCTGCGGACACTGCGGGATATGGAACTGTATGCCGCGATTGTGGGGAAAGCGTGGTATGCCGGAAAAATCGACCTGCGGCGGGCTGTGGAAGAGTGCGGAGGCGCGCTATGATTACAAAACGGATCATCCCCTGCCTGGATGTCAAAGACGGCAGAGTCGTGAAAGGCGTCAATTTCTTAGGGCTTGCCGATGTCAGTTCCCCGGTGAAGCTGGCGGAATTTTACAGCAGCTGCGGCGCGGATGAATTAGTCTTCTATGATATCACCGCCTCCGCCGAAGGACGGGCGCTGTTTACGGATATTCTGACAGAAACCGCGTCAAAGGTCTTTATTCCCCTGACGGTAGGCGGCGGCATCAATACGGTGGACGATTTCGACCGGGTCCTGAAATGCGGCGCGGACAAAGTGAGTGTCAATTCCGGCGCAATCCGTGACCCGTCCCTGATCGCGCAGGCGGCGAAAAAATACGGCGACCAGTGCGTGGTCTTATCGGTAGACGCCAAGCGTGTTGACGGGCAGTTCCGGGTATTCGCGAAAGGCGGCAGAGAGGATACCGGGCTTGACGCGCTGGACTGGATACGGCGGGGCGTGCGGGACGGCGCGGGCGAGATCGTTCTGAACAGCATCGACACCGACGGCGTGAAAAACGGCTTTGATCTGGAAATGCTGGAAGCCGTCTGCGCTGTTGTGGACGTTCCTGTCATTGCCTCGGGCGGGGCCGGGTGCGCGGAACATTTTAAGACCCTTTTCCAAACCCTGCCCAAAGTGGACGCCGGTCTTGCCGCTTCGATCTTCCATTTCGGCGAGGT
>CAMWQV010000489.1 GCA_947176425.1 uncultured Clostridia bacterium | reverse complement strand
CTCCAGTAGTTAAGTCGATAAACAGGAGTTTTCCCATATAACCATGCATTGTCTTTCCTCCTAAAACAACATAATTTTACATTTATAGAAAGAACACGCTCGCCGCGAACAGGGATTGTCCGGCGAAATAGCAGCAGAGGCTGATCCAATCCAGTGGCTGGCTGACGCTGGGCAGCTGGTGCAGAGCGGTACAGCAGTGCCGCAGGAAGGATATTTCGTTGGTTTTTCCAGCGCTGCCGAAGGTGTGGTAGGCCAGAAGCCCGTCCGAGACCGCGAACAGCACCGCCGCCGCCAGCAGGATATAGCCTCTGGAGACGGAAAATGGGGCTGTGACGGCCAGGCTCAGCATGGCGGCGATAACCGCTCCGTAGAGCAGTGTTGGGACCAGCATATTGACGAATTTTTTCGCCAGCCGCGTGACCACAGCCAGGAATATCCCGTAAATCACCAGGAAGGGGGGAACGGCCCATACGACATGAGTGGAGAGCCGGAAGAACGCCCCAATGTAGCACAGATGTCCCAAAGCGAAATAGATCATCCCGGAAAGGAATCCGCCCGGCTCCGGCTGACAGATCACGATGTCTCCCACCAGGCCAAGCACCAGCGCTGCCGTCACTAAAATGGCGTAGGTGCGTATGGATTCACGACTTCCCGCCAGGCCCACGACCGCCGTCAGGGCGATAATCGTGGTGCTGGCGGCCTTCAATGCCACCGTCAAGGGGGCGCTGCCCCCGATTTTATGCTTGGCGCAGATAAACAGAATCGCACTGGGAATCAGCAGGACATACATGACAGCCAGTACCCACATAAATATTCCTCCTTTTTTGAGTGCCTATATCCGTGGCGGGGGATATGAGCGCCGAAAGTTGACAGACTTGGACCAGATTGGTATAATCAACTATACATAAATGAGCAAACAGCAAAACAGGGAGTGAACGCCATATGGAAGAGCGCTATAGGGAAAACCTGCCGGCCTTATCATGGGACGAGTGTGAGGGTCTTAGGGAAAAGGGCGTCTGCGTGATCGGATGCGGAGGACTGGGCGGCTGGACAGCGGAACTGCTGGCCAGGACGGGCGTAGGGCGGCTTACGCTGGTGGACCCGGATGCTTTTCGGGAGAGCAACCTGAACCGGCAGCTCTTCGCCACGGAACGTAATCTGGGACAGTACAAGGTGGAGGCCGCCGCAGAGCGGCTCCTGGCGGTAAACTCCTCCGTGGAGGTTCGCATAGTCCATAAATCCCTCAACGGTGAAAATGCTGCGGGACTGCTGGCGGGGCATGACGCCGCAGTGGACGCGCTGGACAATGTCCCGGCCCGCGTTTTGTTGGCGGCGCACTGCCGCCGCCTCTCCATTCCCCTGGTCCATGGGGCCGTTGAGGGCTGGTATGGGCAAGTCAGCACGATCCTCCCCCAAGACGGTACGATGGACCTGATATATCAGGACGGCTGCGAGGAGACCGGCTGCCCCGGCGGGGGAAGCCTCGCTGCCACCGCCGCGGCGACAGCTGCCGTTCAGTGCAGCGAGGTGCTGAAGCTGCTGACGGGAAGGGGAGAAGTCCTCTCCAGACGTCTTCTGCTGCTGGACCTGCTGGAAAATCAGAACACTATCATTGATCTGCGCTGATATCCTCAAAACCGCCGCCGGATGCAGCCCGGCTGCTTTAACTCATAACCGCCCAGAGCGTTGACATGGTCCCGGAACTCCTGGCTGCGCAGAACGTCCAACAGCCACTGGACCATGGGCGTTTCCCAGGCGCTGTCGGGAATCAGCAGGTCGTACTGCTCCATACAGATTGGATACGGAGTAAATGCCCATACCGGCGTCAGCGGTATCCGAGACGATCTGCACCTCCACGCGGTGTGAGTGAACTCCTCCCGGTCATAGCCGTAAATTCGATCAGCGGCTTGCTGGGATAGCGTCGGAACATCCAAATGTATCCGCGGCCTGGACAACATACCTATCCACTGTGGACCGGTCAAATCCAGGTATGTATTCACGGCTTTCTACTGGCTGGGAGAGAATCCGGCCCCATGCCTGATCCAGCGAGATGGTTTCCATGTCAAGCCATTCGAGAAACGAATATTCCATAATGATAATGGCAACCACTTTATCTGGCGTTATTGTGTTCAGCATATCAGTCGCCTCTCGGTGAGAATCAGGTGGAATGATTTTCCATGAATAAAGGGGTTGATATTTATTATACACAATGTTTGACAAAAAAACAATACAAATCGTGGAATTTCCAGGGCAACAGCATTTAAAGTTCTGCAGAATTTGTGGTATATGAGAGCATTCATCAGAATTTTTTCGCTGATTTACGGCGATTGAAGCGCATAGACGCTCCCCCCAGATCTGATTTGCTTTCTATATGCGGCGGAGTTACCGGAGACACAGACCCGGCCCCTGGTCAAAACGCCCCGGAAACGGCGGATCCTGCGATGCCGGAAGACTGATCATAAATAGTTCCATATCACTGGCAGTAGATAATCCGTCTTTCACGCGATGACGGCAATGTTGTATCGGAATCGGTCGTCAATCAGGATAAGATACTCAATGATGAACTTCCGGTTTTTTTGATGACGGTATGTACGAAGTAGTAGGCACATATATCGATGGCCATGTTAAAATAGAACATATCAGCAAGGCACTTATTTTGAGTGACTGATTTTGTTCTATTTGACAGAAAATCAGCAAAAATCTCAACTTTCGAGTGAAACCGACAGAATCCTACATTATCCGTGACTTTGATGATGAAGCAATCATAATCATGGTTGACAGCAATCTTCAGCGCGAGAAGATTTTACCCAGTGAGAAGGCATTTGCCTATCGCATGAAAGTGGAAGCCTTGAAACGTCAGGGCCAGCGCCGTGATTTAACTTCGGCACGCGGCGTGCCGAAGTTGACCGCAAGAGAACAGATTGCCCAAGATGCCGGAGAGAAGTCTGGTATGGCCGTCACACTGTATATATCACTGACCAAGCTAATACCGCCCTTACTGGCACTTGTGGATGATGGAAAAATAGCAGTAAGGCGGAGCAGGCTAGGCAGCGCAGGGAGAAGCAAAAGGCCGCTCAGCCCTTGAAGCCGCAGCAGCGGACATTAAAAGAACTTGCCGAATGTTCCAAAGCGGGCTTGCCGCTCACTCAGGAAGAAGCCAAACGGCTGGAAGTGCATCGGAATCAAAAAAACACGGCCTTACAGGATTTGAAAATC
>CAMWQV010000488.1 GCA_947176425.1 uncultured Clostridia bacterium | reverse complement strand
TATAATAACTATGCGCAGGAAGGGGCGGCGTATCTGGTGATAGCGGCGGCTGACCCGGAAAATCTGACAGGCGTAGCTCAAGACCGGATCACGCGTGCCCAGCGCAGCAGCGGGGCGGCGCTTCAGGAATTTCGCCGGTTACAGATGTGCAACGGTTTTCAATGGAGCATCGGGTCAGTACCGATACCCAGCTGGGCGGCAAAAATGTATCCGGGGGAAACGGGAGCAGTTGAAAAGTTATGGGAGGCGATATTTGCTTCGGTACGGATCAGCGGCAAAGGGGATTCGGCTGAACAGTGGCGGAAGCATATGGCGACACTGCAGCGGCGCGTGAAAAAACTCAATGAGCTGGATTTGGAGAGCGTGAGATTCACCAACAGTTTAGGAACGGACCTGCTGGTGCGTCTTCCGGAGGACCACATATGGGCGGGAGGAAACAGCGTCACGACTGGGGGAGTGAGTTTCTGTCCGAACATGCCCACAGAAGAAATATTCACTGCGCCTTTGCGGGACGGTGTGGACGGCATCGTATATTCCTCGAAACCTTTGGCGTTAGACGGGAAGATTATAGACGGCTTTTCCATGACGGTAAAACAGGGCAAAATCACGGAAGTACACGCGGAGGCAGGAGAGGAGGCATTGAAAGCGGCCATCACGATAGACGAGGGCGCATCATACTTTGGGGAAGTTGCGCTGGTGCCGTATGACAGTCCGATTTCGAGACAGAATCTGCTTTATTACAACACATTATTTGATGAAAATGCGTCTTGTCATATAGCGTTTGGGGAAGCGTATCCGGAATGTATAAAAGACGGCGGGAATTTAACGAAAGAAGAACTCAGGGAAAGCGGCCTGAACGATTCCATCACGCATGTAGATTTTATGATTGGGACCAGTGATATGTCCGTGGTAGGGAAAACCTGGGACGGCGACGATATCCCGATTTTTGTTGACGGAAATTTTGCGTTTTAATGCTTCACTTCAAAAGATATAGGGCAGCCGGTGTGGTTCCGGCTGCCCTGTTTTTAATCCAACATACTATGAATAATATTTATAACTTCCGCAACGATTTCTTTGGGTGCTTTCTCTATAAAAGTCCCATTACGCGCATTAATATCTAGGGCCTTAACCTGTTCGCACAGGATCAAACCACTGGTATCCGTTTGACCGTCTAAAATAACATGTGTAGGAAACGGGCGCGAACGGCTGGATATCGGGCAGACCAAAGCCAAGCCTTTTATTAAAGCAAGCGCTTCTTGTCCTGATACAACCAAAGCAGGCCGTCGTTTACTTTCTTCATGACCAGCTTGAGGGTCGAAATCGATCCAGATGATATCTCCCTGTTCCAGTTTGCGCATAGGATCAAATTTCCTTTCCGGCTGGTTTTCCAACATCCCATTCTTCCGGGATAAAATCACCAGTATATCCTGAAAAGCGTTCACTAAGGGAGGGATAAGATCTTTTTACAGTTTCCCGCGCTCTTTTGATAATGATGGAATCTTCACTGACAGTAAGAGTGACTTCATCGTCATCATGAAAACCAGCAATATCAAGGATCGCCTTTGGCAAACGAATCCCCCGGCTGTTTCCCCAGCGGCAAATGCTCGTGTTTATTGAGTTCATAGGTGTTGCCTCCACTAATAGGATATCCGTAGTATATCCAAGATACCGGTGTTTGTCAAGGAACGATGTATCGGTTCAGGAGAGAGCGGAGAGGTCAAAATCTTTAGCGACGGCCTCATTAGACTGGCTGAGGAACTCGGAGACTTCAAAGGAGAGGTTGGCATTAGGGTCATCAAGGAGGAAGGCGCGCTGAATAATCTGGGAAGAACCCGGCTCAACGGTAATGGAAACGGAATCGGCGTTGTAGTTGGCATCATCGGGGACCTGAGCGGAAGTAAGCTGGACGCCGTTTTGGAATGCGCGTTCGATGAGCATAACCATTGCGCTGGCGGCGGCTTCGCTGTTATTGGTCCAGGAGTAGGTAACGATCACGGCGGGTTCGCCGGAGACATCGGAGGAGAGCTGAGCGCCGCCGATTTCGATATGATAGTCACCGAGGTCACCGGACTCAGCAAAGCGGCTGGAAGATTGAGGCCCGACGTTGGAGACATTTTCATAGCCCCAAGAGCCGCGAACGGCTTCCACAGCGGAACCGTCAGCTTTGTAGCTGAGCACGCCGTCGCGATAAGTAAACTTAATAGATTTTTCCTCAGAACCGGAGGGGGATTGACTGGTGCGTTCGGTATCGTTTTTAGATTTCCAGCGGTAGGGTTCTCTGGCGTTGACTGGCGGGTCGAAGGACCCAGCCCAGAACAGGGAATAGCCGTCCTCGTTATTTAAATAGATTTCGATAGAGCCGTCAGCGATGCGCAGGACGTGATTGCCGTCCTCGGGGTCAGACTGAATCCACTCACCGGACAGGTCCAGGGGGACAATAGGTCCGTATTTTTGGATTTGGCGCGGGGATTCTTTATGGATAATGGTGTTGACCATTACAAACAGAACCCCGGCTTCGGCCACGGCAATTAAAACTAAGATAAAAGTGAGCAGCAGGAAAAAGATATTACGTTTTTTCATGATGGACCTCCTTATGCAGTTCATGGGAAATGGTCTCTAAGAGCAGCCACTGGTCAGGGGAGAGGCGGGCGAGAACAGAGAGCAGGCGGAAGCGGAAATCCTGTTCTCCACCGGCCAGGACGGAACCGAAGAATGCGGCAAGATTTTGGCTGGGGGAGTGAGAGACCAGCATATCCCCTTCTCCAGTTCTGAGCCAGTGTTCTGAGACATTAAATTCCCGGCAGATGGATAAGATGATAGCATCGGAGGGAGTGCGCAGGCCGGTTTCGTAACCAGTGACGGTGTTGCCCTTAACGCCGATGCGTGCGCCGAACTCGGTCTGAGTCAATTTGAGATTTTTCCGGACGGTCCGAATACGCTGTTCCATCTTAGAACCCTCCTTAGCAATTACTAATCATATTATAGCTGTAAAAACTCGCGCTGTCAACAAAAAGTGTGTCGAAACAGGCAGCAAAATACCGGAAAGCGTCCCGCAGACAGGACGCTTTCGGAGAAATAGAAGAAATAGAAGAAAAATTAAGATTTGGCTCTGCTTTTGCGCAGGAGGACGACGCTTTGGATGACCAGGAACAGGCAGAGCATAGCGGCGACAGTGATATTAGACCACCAGGCTTCATCGAAACCCAGCGCGGAGACG
>CAMWQV010000487.1 GCA_947176425.1 uncultured Clostridia bacterium | reverse complement strand
CTTGTAGACGATCACGGGGCCGAGCAGATACCGCTCTTGGCCGAGGTTCAGGACACGCTGCCCGTCAAAAACGATGGCCAGCCCGGAGACACCTAGCTCATCATCGGACACGACTTCCAAGCATTCGTACTTGCCGCGGCTCTCGACTTCCTCCCAGCACTTCGTTTCCAGCATGACCTCCGGCGTCTGGTCCGGGCGCATTACCATCACGATGGAGTCCACCTCGTCCTCCGGGGTGACTTCCTCATCCGCCGCGTCGTGCAGATAGTCGCCCAGGGAGTTCACCAGCCGGTAGTAATTCGCGGCTTCGCCCGTTTTGTCCGCATTGTTGGGCAGAGTAATGTTGATATTCACATTACCGTTGAAATGGAAATGGATATTGTTCATGAGCATAAATCCCTTTCTGTTCATAAAAAATGCGCCCGTTCATGGGCGTGTCATCTCTCCTGGTCCCGCTGCCGCCGCCTCTGCCACTGTTCCAGAAGCCGGAGAATGGTGTCGCTCATCTGCTTGGGCGTGTAGGACTTCGGGAAATACTTCTGCAAGTCGCTGGTCTTGAAAGCGACCTGTCCCAGATCGTCTTTTTTCACCTCATCCATGATGCCGCACATATCGTCCAGAGTGCAGCCACTCTCCTGGCTCTTTTTCTTCATGCGCTGGGCCTGCGATACGGACGGAGCCGCTTGTGCGTAGTCCATAGCCTCCAAAAACGACCGCTGTTCTTCCGGTGTCAGATAGGACAGCTCCACCGCTGGGGTCATGGAGATTTTCTTCTCATCTACCATGTCCAGCACTTCGGGAATCAGGTTTGTCAGCCGGATATACCGCTTAACGGTATCTTTGCTGATGCCCTCGGCTTCACCGATCTGCTCTGTTGACAACTTCGGTGCAACTTGCGCCGAAGTCAGGTCTGTCCGCCGCCCTTGATGGCTGATTGCCTCCAGCTTCATTTTGTAAGCAAGAGCCTTTTCACTTGGCAGGATGTTCTCCCGCTGGAGGTTGGAATCTACCATCAGAATGACAGCGGCATCATCGTCCAGTTCCCGGACAATGACCGGGAGAGAATCCAGCCCCGCCAGTTCTGCCGCATGGTGCCGTCTGTGGCCGGAAATGATCTCATAACCGCCGTCCGGGTCCGGGCGCACAATGAGGGGATTGGCTACCCCGACTTGCCGGATACTCTCCACGGTTTCCGCCATAGAATCATCGTCCAGCACCTTGAACGGGTGGCCTTCAAAGGGGTGAAGGTCAGAGAGCGGAATCTGCCGCACCGTTTCAGTCACAGCTTCTGCCGTGGCCCCGGTTTGGTTCTCCGCCTCTTTTTGCTTGGGTTTGGGCATTCGTGTTCACCTCGCTTTCTCAATGTGGGTTTATGGGGAAAAAGAAAAAAGGCGTGTACCCAGCCCCCTCGATGGGGCAGGATACACGCCTATGTAACCGTCTGAAAACGCAAAAAAGAGCGGATACCGACCGCCGGATTTCTCCGACAGCGATACCCGCTCTATGAAGTCTTGCTTTACCTGTTTAATGGGCGTCCTACCCTCCTTGCGCCGCCCTGCGCTTGTGTTCTTCTCTGTTTTGGGTCAAAAAACAGAACTAACATCACAAAACCCGCATTTTTGAGGGCTTTCTGAGTTTAGTTCTATATTAACACATCCATCCTTGACCACAATACAGTCGATCTTTCCGGTCCGCACATCTTCCATCAGCCGTTCAAATGCAGGACGTTCAAAATTCGTGCCTGTCCGCCCGTTGTCGCAGTACAGATCAACAAGTTCCATATCCGGCTGACCGGCGATATAGCCCAGGATAAGCTCCCGCTGCATATCAATCGTATCCGCGCCATGCCTGCCGCTGTCCTCCACCGACAGCCGGACATAACCGCCCGTCCGATAAACACGCTGTTTCGGGGCTTCCACATCAGTGACCGGCAGGAGATGATTGACCTTGCGTTTCGTTCTTGCCATATCACACCGCCTCCCCTTCGGAAAGCGATGCCTGCGCCCGCAGAAGCAAATCCATCTGCCAGCGAAATTCATTGTGCCAGCGGAAAACAACTTCTACTCGGTGTTCCCGGTAGATCACAATGCGTTCAATCAGCGACACAACTATATTGCGGTCAAGTGTCTCAATGTTCTGACGCTTGCGGAACTGCTCCATCCAGCCGCAGTCCTGCGTGTTCAGTTCCCGGCCCATTTCCTGCTGTATGGCTTCGGCCTGTTCCTCTGCCTCTGTACGCCGTCTGGTGTAGGTCTTTTTCAATTCCTGGTACTCATCCTGGTCGATCACACCGTCGTTCAGACTTTCATACAGGGAACGCAAAAGGGCCTGGCAGCGGTCAATTTCCTCTTGCTTCTTCTCCAGCCGTCCTTGCAGCTTTTGGATATTAGCCTGCTGCAACTGGGCCGTATCGGTTAAACGCAGAAGGTCAGAGAGGTCGATCACATCCTGAATATGCTGTTTCAGCAGATTCAGCACGATCTCATAAAGCGCCGTATCGCGCAGGCTATGGGTATAACAGGTCTTTTCGTTCTTATGTGTGGCGCAGACATAGTAGACGTATTTTTTCTTTGCGGAATAAGACGTTTTGCGAATCATCGCGCCGCCGCACTCCCCGCAGCAGACCATCCCGGAAAACAGTTCCACCGCCCTGCCGCTCACGCTGGTGCGTGTATCCAGAGCAAGTACCTTCTGGACGCTCTCAAAGTCATAGCGGTTAATAATCGGTTCGTGGCAGTTCTCTACAATCGCCCATTCCTCACGGGGCTTGTTGACCAGCCGCTTAATCTTGTGGGAGGGCGTAGTCACCCGCCCCTGCTCCAGTACGCCGATATAAACCGGATTTTTCAGTATCCGCAGCACCGTTCCCGCACTCCAAACAGATTCCTCTTTCACTCGAAACGTGGTCGAGTATCGCATCCCTTGGGACTGCTTATAGTCCATTGGCGTTGGGATGCCCAGCCCATTCAGACGGTCGGCAATATCTCCGGCGCTGATACCGTCCAGCTTCCAATAAAAAATATCCCGCACTACATCAGCTGCATAGTCATCCATGACAAGCCGGTTGCGGTTTTCAGGATCTTTCTTATACCCAAAAACAGCAAAGGAGCCGACGAAATCCCCGCGTTTGCGTTTGATTTCAAGCTGGCTCCGAATCTTTTTCGATATATCCCGGCAGTATGCGTCATTTACCAGATTCTTGAAAGGGATAATCAGCTGATC
>CAMWQV010000486.1 GCA_947176425.1 uncultured Clostridia bacterium | reverse complement strand
GCCATTCCATGCTGTCATCGACACAAGCTTTTGCCGTCAGACCATCGACAGTCTCTTTTTCCCGATAGAGCCGCAGCCACTCGCTTTTAATATGTTCCCACTTATTGTAAGCATCAATCCGTCCAAGTTTCTTTCTCTTTACAAAACCGTCTTCTTTATAATAGCCGAAAAAAGTTGGGACAGATGAGTCATGCGGCCTTTTTGCCTCCCAAATCATAACACAAACACATACGCTTACACCCTGCCCATAAAAAATATCATCCGGCATTGAGAAAACCGCTTTAAGAGTATGTTTTTTCATCAGACGCTTCCTGACATCCTTGAATTTTGTACCAATTGCACAGCTCACGGGACAAACAACAGCTACTTCTCCGCCCTGACAAAGCAAATCAAGCTCTTGCTCCAGAAACTCAAGTTCTGCATGATCCTTTCGAGAATACGGCGGGTTCAACAATCCCTTATTCAAAACAATATTTGCGCCGTTTTCATCTTTTAAGTTTCTGAGCCGATTGATCGTATTTGCATCAAAGCAATCGCCGTGAATAATATGTGATATTTCATCTTTACGAATGATCATATTTGCTAATGCAAGGGTATGAATATCAGAATCTTGCTCTATTCCCCAAAGCGTATTCTTTGGGATATATTCAATCTCTTCCTGCGCTGCGGCCTGTTTAAGCATTCGTCCCATGGCAGTAACGAGAAATGCTCCGCTTCCGCAACAAATATCCACAACGCGTGAATTCCTGTCAATATCGATAAGTTCTGCCATGAACTCGGTCAAATGCTGCGGAGTAAGGACAATACCCAAAGAACTGCCGTCACCAGAAGAATAGCTGATAAATTCATGATAGAAAACGCCAAGAGCATCAATTGTATTGCCCACATAATCCATCATAGGTCTAATCTTCATTTCAAGCTGATTTATATACCAACGCAGAGAATTGTCCTCAGAGAGAGGTGTTGCTTTCAATTTAATTACAGTCCGAATTTCTCTGAATTTCCCCTCAATCTCCTCAATCTTTTCATGTCCAATTTTGGCATCGCTCAGAACACGCCTTATCGCAGAACCGCATCTGTCGAGGAGCGTATCGAAATCAGCAATTTTATCGTAATCATTGCTGAAAGAAGTGTCCTGCAACGCGATAAGAACGCCCGCAATAAACAGGGGCTTTAGCTTTTCACTCATTTTGTTAATTTGAAGGGACTCATGAATTTCGACTGCGGCTGCTTTAACTTCCGGCAGGCTATAAGCTTTCTTAACTTTCTCTCCGCAGACCAGTTTGAGATAGTTTTCAGGCTCCAAAATTATATTTTTAGTCTTCGGCAGCTCGTAATAACTTGTCTGATTTTTGACCCAGTAGAATGCATCGACTCGAATATCAGTTTTCTTTGCACCTGAAATCCCAATGGCAATAACATTGAATGAATCTTTCAAATACTTTGCATAGTATAGAGCCCCATCTACGGCATAATCTTTAGGATGGTTAAGATTCTCGCTGCAGTGCCTTTTTGCTTCGTTTTTGCATTCAACTACAATGATGGTGTCAAGGTCATGCTTTAATGTAATAACATACTCTGGATTTGCTTTCCCAGTTCCGCAGACAGAAAAGTCCGGCAGCCCACAGTCCTTTGGCTTGCCGCCGGCCCGTTTAAGGGCATCATTGATATCAGAGTTTGGCGTATTCTCCCCCTGAACATAGACGAATCCAAATGCATTCTCACCATATCCGGTAATCTTCATTTCTTTTTCGGTCAACCACTCTGTATATTTCTCAATTTTTGCAATCGACATAATAATTCTCCATTTCAGTGTAATAAGCAAGAGGAGAACTGCACAAGTACAGCTCCCCTCTCATTTTGCTATTGCTTCAAATCCAGTTTTGGGTGTTGTTTCAGAGAAAATCCGTACCAATATAGGAATCAGTCAGCAGTTTTTACGATATAACCCAGTTCAGTGCGGCACAAAACCATATCTCCAGGGAAGCAAAGAGCGGGACGGACTCCGCTGAAATAGCCGCCATCCGGATTTGGATCGTAAATGCCGCTTGAACCCATGACACCTTCCGCACTGACTCCACAGGCGTAGGCAGTTCCTGAAGTACTGGCGCTGCGGAGCCACCAGCTTCCCTGCTTTCCGTCCTCATAGCAGGCAGCAATCCGGTTCTTCTTGTCGGAAAAATACAGTAATGAGGAACCTTCCTTCAAAATTGTTCTGGACGGGGTTCCGTCTAATTCCGCATAAGACAGCAGGAAAAGCACTCGCTGAATGACAGTTGTTTCTTCCCCACAATGTCCAATACTTTCCTTTGCGGCAATCTCTATGTTGGTTTCTGCCATATGCTGCCGCAATCCGTCAGGGTATACATGGATGAATTCCTCGTTCAAAAAGTGATCGATGTCGCTTTCTCCGTAATAGCTGGCTTTTCTTCCTGGTCCGTTATAGATCCTGGGTTCGTCCAGCAGATACTCCCTGAGCAACAAACAGTTCCCTCCATAGTCCTGGGTTAGAACCAAGTATGAAGCATATGAGCCGGATTCCTGCAGATATACATGACCGCTTCCTCCTGCATCATAAGCCAAATCTCGGAGAGTTTCGGGCAGATCTCGTGTTGGCTCGGCTACTTCTTTAGGTTTGCAGCCGGAGAGCAGAAGCAATATGACCAACACGAGCAAATATATAGCGCTGCCCCTGAAATTACGCAAACCGTCCTGCCAGTTCGGCAATGCTGTTATCCTGCGTAGGCTGCCCGATGGCGTTGAATTTCCAGGCGCCGTCTTTGCGGTACAGCTCACCGAAAATCATCGCCGTCATCCTGTCGTAGTTTTCGGACAGGTTGTAGCGGCACATCTCCTCCCCTGTCTCGCCGTCACAAATACGGATATAAGCGTTTTTGATCATCCCGAAATGCTGATTGCGTGCGGCCGCCTGATAGATATTGACCACAATGATGATTCTGTCGTAGACTGCGGGGAGTTCCGTCAGATCGATCATAATCTGCTCGTCATCCCCCTCGCCAGCCCCGGTAAGATTGTCACCCATATGCCGGACTGCACCGCTGTTATGTTTTAGCTTCATATAGCTTACGATATCGGAATTGCCTTTCAGTTTTCCGTTCTGACAAAGGAAGGCTGAAGCGTCGCAGTCAATGTTCTGGACCGGCTTCCTCCTGAAGAAACTGCCCAGTCCCGAATGAGCCTCAGCTTCATCCCATCCAAGAG
>CAMWQV010000485.1 GCA_947176425.1 uncultured Clostridia bacterium | reverse complement strand
AGATAAAACAAGGATCTTAATCGATCAGGCGAAAGAGCTAATCCGCCGGTATGATTTTAACAGCCTCATTGAAAAGTCAAGAAAGATGTCCCGTCGGTTTATGCTTCACATCGGGCCTACGAACAGCGGCAAGACGTATCAATCTATCAATGCGCTGAAAGAGGCGAAGAGTGGTGTCTATTTAGGTCCGCTGCGTCTGATGGCGCTGGAGGTTTTTGACAAACTGAATGCGGAAGGCTGTCCCTGCACGCTGCTCACTGGTGAAGAGTTCGAGCCGGTTCCCGGAGCAAAGATTACTGCATCGACGATTGAGCTGTGCAGCTATCAGACAAAGTACGATGTGGCTGTCATTGATGAGGCGCAGCTGATCGGCGATACAAACAGAGGCGCCAACTGGACAAAGGCAATTCTTGCTGTAGATGCCTCTGTTGTACATATCTGCATGGCCCCCGAAGCGGAGAACATTATCACAGAACTGTTATCTGATATTCAGGCTCCGTTTGAAATTGTACGGCATGAACGGCTGACTCCTCTGACGTATTCCGGAGCCATTTCAAGTTTGAAGCAGGTCTGCAAAGGGGATGCTCTCATCACTTTCTCCAGAAAAGGAGTTCTCAATCTGGCGGCTTCACTGGAAAAAATCGGCATGAAAGCCAGCGTCATCTACGGTGCGCTTCCTCCGGCGGCAAGACGGGAAGAGGTCCGGCGGTTTGAGTCCGGAGAGACATCTGTTGTCGTCGCGACAGACGCAATCGGCATGGGAATTTCTCTGCCCATCAAGCGCGTGGTCTTTTGTAATACGGAAAAATATGACGGAGTAGAATTCAGGAATCTCAAGCCGGAGGAAATCAAGCAGATTGCAGGACGGGCAGGGCGGTTTGGTATTCATAAAAAAGGTGAAGTCCTGACAATGAAAGACGAGAAACTTATCCGCAGCGGATTGGAAAAGCCGAGTTCTCCTATCAAGTCTCTGTTCATCCCTTTCCCCAAGGAAACGCTTCATTCGGAGTTCAGCCTAAACATACTGCTCCGTGCATGGAACGAGCTTGCCTGCGAACAGGAATCTATGCTGCAGGAGATGGAGGATGCAGAAATTCTGCTGGATTATCTGGATCACATTTCTAATGCTGTATCCAAGTATCTTTTGTATCAGATGATCACCTGCCCCGTAGATATAAAATCGCGTAACCTTGTTGGCTATTGGACAGCGTGCTGTATGAAAATTGCGGAGGGCAAAGATCTCCTGCTTCCGAATTTTGGCGATTTTTCCCTGGAAGCGTGCGAGACGCAGTATAAAGCATACGACATCCGCCACCAGCTGCTGAGACGGATTGGCATCGAAGAACCACATCTCAAAGAAAAAGAAGAGTTGATCCGGAAAATTAATGCTTTCCTTGCCGCAGATAAAAAACACTATCTGAAAACCTGTTCTTACTGTGGCAAAGAGCTGCCGTTCAACCACCCTTACGGAATGTGCGGAGAGTGCTATGAGAATCGCTGGCAGACAAGATACTTCGATGACTATTTTGGAGGATATTGATGTCGGAATAGATTGTTAAATGCGAAACGGCGTTTTCTTTTGCGGACAAAAATGCGAGGGAAACGCCCTTCATTATTTTGCGAAATTTTTCGATAAATTTATACGTTTTCGCATATAAAATAGCAACCCAATAAAACGGAGAAAAAAACAAAGGGAGAGTATTATGACAAAAGAAGAAGCTGCAAATGAACTGATTTCAATGTACGCATTGTATCGTAAACAGTACGGCGACTCCAACAATAGCGGACGCGAGGCCATTACACTGGCAGTAGCTGCCTTAGCCGAGTCGGATGGACGCTATTTCCGTGATAAGTGTTGTGAGGAGCATAATCAGTTAGGTATGGTACTCGAAGAATTGAAGGCGATTCATTCCATTTTGGAAACGGGGTAATTGATGGCAAAATTGTATGTGCTACTCAATAAAATAAAAGAAAACAAAAGGAGAAGTATATTATGAAAAATAAAAAGGTGGTCATCAGCTGCGGTCCCATTCCCGCCCGTCTGGACTCAGTAAAATTTCTGACAAACCGCTTCAGGGGCGGACTTGCGTTTAAAACGGCGGCATTTCTTGCTGATCAGGGCTTTGAGCTGACTGTTGTCGTCTGGAAGGGAACGGAAATTCCCGCAAATGTCCGTAGGGACAATGTTGAAATTGTCAGAGTATCGGATGTATTCGACTATTACCGCTGGTTTGAGACCAACGCATCTGGCTACGATGCCTGCATCATGGCGGCAGCTGTTGCCAATCTCACACCGAGCCATCCCTATGAAGGAAAATTCCCGTCCCACAACTACAAAGTAGGGGAGAAGTTTAATATCGAATTTGAGATTGCGCCTCGTGCGATTGATGTTGTGAAGAGGGTCAATCCCCGCTGCTGTCTCATCGGATATAAACTTTTCGATGCACAGACGGATGAAGAACTAATAGAGATTGCCCGCCACACGCAGGCGGATGCGAAAGCGAATATCATCTTCGCCAACACCCCTGCGACGGCAAAGGACAGAAAAATCGCTGTTATGGCGGACAATACGGCGCTGCCCTGTACCTTCGATGAACATCTGCAGCTCATAAAAAGAGCGATTCTGGCCGAGTATTTCCGTACGGAAATCGAGCCGCTTACAGAGGAAGAAAAGAACAATCCTGACATCAGGGAGGCCCTTGCGACAGTGAAAATGTTTGAGAAAACATTCCCCAATTTTGGCACAGCCGCAGTTCCCGTCGGTGAATCACCGTTTATGTTTGCGACAACCAGCCGCGGACACAAAGGAGAGCCGGTTATTGTCCGGAATGTGGATATGGAAAACCGCATTATTACAGCGACAGCAAAAGCAACCCTGAACGCTCCGACTCTCTGGGCAATTCTCAATTTGAATCCGTACAGGATTGTCGTACACAGGCATACGGAAGACCCGCTGTATAAATCGGAAGATAACGGCGTTTTGGAGTTCAGGGAATATCTGTTTCCGGGAACGGCAGAAGAAGCAGTGAAAATAAGAAAATATGCCGTTTGTCCCTTTTTCCGGTTCAAGCTTTTGGGACACGGTGATATTCAGGCGCTTCCCATCCGACCGGTTTCTTGGACTAATTACTATCAGGATTTTCCGGAAAGGTACACTTCAATCCCTGAGGAGATGCAGCAGCTTCTGTCTGATGTCCGCTCTCAGGAGTCTTTGGAACTTGGCG
>CAMWQV010000484.1 GCA_947176425.1 uncultured Clostridia bacterium | reverse complement strand
GCAGGTGGTTGACCTAAAGGTTTCGCCTGAAGGCGAGGGTTTTAACCCCATGATATAGACAATAAAAAACTTGACAAAGAGTGTTGAAATAGAGAGAAATATGATGTATAATTGTTTAGAGCAGTTCCATAAAGATACTCAGCGGATGACAAAAATTCGAGTTATCAGAAAAATTATCAGGAGGACGCCATGGAAAAACGGTTTGATATTGCGTTGTCTTATTCTACGACTAATGAAGAGCTAGTCAAAGAGGTTTATCACTACCTGAAAGCCGAGGGATTCAACGTGTTTTTCGCTCCCTCCCAGGGAGGGCAGACGGTCCTTATGGGTGAAAACCAGCGTGAAATCTTTTACCGGATTTTTGGCTTGGAATCAGAATATGTGGCGCTGTTTGTCTCCAAGGATTATATTTCAAGGAAAGTTCCGATGGAGGAGGCGCGTATCGCACTGGCCAAGCACGGTGAAGATGGCCACGTTATCCCCATCTATCTGGATGGCACCGCTTTGCCGCCGGATCTCTTTGACCCAGAAGAGACCAATTTCTTCCCGGAGAGCAACCCGGCCAAAATCGCAACACACTTGGCGGCCAAGCTCAAAAAGGCACAGCCTGCTGCCGCGTTACAGCCGCGGGCTACCGGAGGGATGTACATTTCTGGGAATACGGCTGAAACGCAATTTATTATCCAGAATGCGGGGGATATTAATTGTTGAATACGGAAAACGAAGAGGGCCAGCCCGGCGGCGGTCAGGAGGAGAATGCTTCTGCAGAGATGAATGATCCAATCCGCAATTCCGATGATCTGGAGAAGGAAAAGCGTGCCGCCCGCGACTTCTTTGCGGAAAACAACATCGGCGGAGTCCAATTCTTTATCCAGTCGATGTCCTCCCTGAATTTTGGCCACAGTCCAACCCCAGCGGGCACTGGGGAGAAAGCCCCGAACCGAACCTACCGTCTGGAGTGCCCGGAGGACTGCAGTGCTTTTGTTGAGTGCTATAAAGACAGCCAGTATGTGGTAACTGCACTTGTTTTGAGTGCCTTTGAGCTGGTTCGTCTGAGTGAATTGCCCAAGCTGACAGACACACTTACCGAACTGCTACCAACCGCTGTGCCGGCGGATGCGGAAAATCCGCCGGCACGAACCGCCGCAGATCCCTATGTCTCAATCGACACCATTCTGCTGGTAATTGGCGGAAAGCGGTTCGTTACGAAGGAGGGCCTACAATGCCTGAAATTGGAAAAAGACCCCCAGCAGGTTCTGCGGAACTTCTGGGAACAGTTTCCTATGTTGCGTGGGCCAGTCAGCAAATGGCTTGTCCAAGTCTGCCGCAGCAGCAAATTTCGTACTGCTTTTGACCTTTATCAGCTTGTTGTCGCATGTTCCAGAGTTATCTCTCTGGATTTCCAGGATGCTAAAGAGCAGATTTTCCCCCTGTTTTATTCCGATCCCAGCACAACCAGCCTTCTGGCAAACATTGTCGGCAATCTTTATGAAGATGCCGCTCTGCGGCAGGATTTGGATAATATGATTCTGGACTGGCTCTGCTCCAGCGGCGTATGGCTCTGGCGGCCCGCCTGCCTAGCCTGCTCCTTTCTAATGCCAGTGGTCAATTTGGGTGTACTGGAACCGCACCTGGAGAAAGCTGTTCGGAAGAGACTCACGAGAATGACGAAAAGCGACTCTGTTTTTGCTGCCGTCCTTTTGGGCCAGTCGGAATATTTCCGGACACTGTTCGCCAAGCTGTTCGGCCAGGCTGTCCAAAACGCCCACGACCAAAAAGGCCGAATGGATGTGGCGCAGACCTACCTGTACCTGCTGCGAAACTGCTACTATATGGTGGACTCATCCCAGCCGGAGCTGCCCCTGGCTATGTGCGACAATGTGGGCCAACAGCGCTCACTTACCCCAATTCTGAGGCAGATCATGTCCACGTTCTCCCTGCGCAGGCAGCTGTACGCTGTTTTGCGTGCCTACCTGAACGAAATATCCCGGTATCCCGATTCCAGCTGGAATTTTAACCACATCTGTGCCTATTTTTACAACATGGCACGGTCTGCGCCGGAGTGCTGGCAGGATGTTCTTCGGTTCCTGGCAGAGTGTAAAAATATGCTGGCCCGCCGGATTTATGACCAATTGTTCCCTCTGTGTCAGAACCTGCCCCAGTTTCCAAATTCCGGATCATAAAGCAGACGCCCCCAAAAATAGGAGAAAGGAGCAATCTAAATCCATGAGCACGTTTGAGAACAACTTCATCCTCAAAGAGAAGCCTTACAAATATCTTCTGGTTCCCCGTATTCCCGACTTCCGTGTGGATAGCGTGGCAGTTATCCTGACAGGCGCCGGAAAAAGCATTGTCGTCGATGGGCGGACGACATGCAGACAGATCCGAGAGGGGGGGTATACACATTTGGTGGAGATTTCCACCAAATCATACGGACACGATATCTGTCTCAATACCAGTGCCAGAGAACGGGCATACAAATTTGATGTGTATATCAGAGTGGACATCCATGTATCAAATGCGTTGGATTTTTACAGGAATAAAGGCACCGATGTCAACACATATATCCAGAATCAATTATATCTGGATGTAAACAAAATTACAGAGAACTACAGCATTCTCGACTATAAGGGAATGGACGATGAGCTGGCTAAAAAACTGTTGGATGAGACGATAACGGATATTGGCATCGCTTACAAAGTATCTGCAATTCGTGTGGAGCCTAACGCAGAGGCTAAAGAAGTCATAAAGCAGGATAGCAGGCAACAGATAAATGCAGCCCTGCAGAAGCGGGCAATTGAATTGATAGGACAAATCCCACTGGACTATAACAAGGCAGTCATTGCGGGCGTTATTGGAGGCGACCCGTCCCTGGAGCAGGGCATTAAAAAAATTGAGGAGCATCAGGATGGGCGGTTTGAAAAGGAGGTTCAAAAAACGGACGATCTGGTCAGAAGGGGCTATATGACGGAGAGTCAGGCTGGGGAGCATATCCGGGCCGGACTGCGCCCCGCAGAGCAAAAACGTCTGGACAATCCTTCAGAATCGCCCCCTTCCCCAGATCAGGATGATGGTATGGATACATTCTATCCTGGAGGCTGATACGGTATGAAAGTGCTTGCGTTATTCCTCTCTTTGCCTCTGGAGGGGCGGGCCGCTGCCGCTTTGGTTCCGGTCTACCTGATCTGGCTGGTGCTTGGCGGACTTCTTCTTCGGCTCCTGTCAGT
>CAMWQV010000483.1 GCA_947176425.1 uncultured Clostridia bacterium | reverse complement strand
AGGTACGGTACGAAAAGGTAGGACGGACAGATGTTGACCGCAGCACCAAGAAGAAACGGGAGCCGATTGACAAATCTTACTACATCTGCCAGACCTACAACCGTTTGGGCAAAAAGGCTTGTACCAGCCACAAGATTGAAGCCCGTGACCTCTACAACCTTGTGCTGTCTGACATTATGGCCCATGCGGAGCAAGCCTTACAAGACGAGAAAGGGTTTTATAAGCGGCTGACCCATCGTCTGGAACAGCAGTATATCTTGGACGAAGGGGCCTTGAAAAAGGAACTTGATGCTCTGTCGAAGCGCAACCAGGAAATTGACGAGATGTTCATGAGCCTTTACACGGATAAGGCAAAGGGCATCCTGACCGAGCAGCGGTTTCTCCGCATGACGGAAACGCTGGAGCAGGAGCAGATGGACAACAAGGCCCGGATGCAGGCGATCACAGATGAGCTGCGCATTGCCAGCAGCGCAGACAGTGATGTGCGGCGGTTTATCGGAGAAATCCGGGAATATGCCTCCATTACGGAGTTGGACGAAGCGATCTTGAATCGGTTGATTGATAAAATCTTTATCAGCGCGGTTGAGGTTATAGACGGCGAAAAGGTTCAGAAAGTCCGCATTGTTTATAACTTTGTAGGCGAGATTGCCAATTAAATCTTATCAAGCACGGCCCCCTTTCCCATTATGGGAGAGGGGGCCATTGTCGTTTCCAGAAGAAATTTTGAAGAAATCTCAATTCGTCACTTGACATTGTGATAGTGAACTCATGTCAACCGATGAACTGGCGGTGATGGACAACGGCAAGTGCATCTTGCAGGTGCAGGGCATCAGGCCGTTTTTCAGCGACAAATTTGACATTACCAAGCACCCGCAGTACAAGTATCTGCTGGATTCCAGCAAGAAGAACTACTTTGATATTGAGAAATATCTGAGGCGCAGGCTGACCGTTCGGCCTGATGATGTTTTTGAGTGCTGCGAGTTGGAGGCCCCGCCTGCGCCGGAGGAACCGGCTGGCTGACGGGCCATTTCCGCATGATGCGGACATTATACCCTGACCGTCTGGCCGGACAAACGCCTTTGACTGCTGTGTACTCATAGGCAATGCTCCGGCACGGTAGAGCCGTTGACTGACACGATCAGCCAGCGGCTTTTCATATTTCCGGGGAGGATTCCCCCATCACATTTCAAAACTATTTTATTACAATTATGGAGGAAATTTTATGGCTTTCTTTACTTCTGCTATCGACACTTTGAAGGTTCTGGTTATCGCGCTGGGCGCTGGCCTGGGCGTGTGGGGCGTTATCAATCTGCTGGAGGGCTACGGCAACGACAACCCCGGCGCGAATGCTCATGGTACATAAAGTAACAACACGATAGACAGCCACCCCGTTATTCCGAAACATTACGACTTCTTCTTTCGTTTGCCCTTCCCATGTGTCATTTGCGTTTTGCCCCGCCTACTCTGTGCTGCTACGCTCTGCAAGACTTTCGATCTTCTCAGCCAACGCAGCACCGCGCTAAATTCCTCCGGCGGCATATCGTCATAGGGAATGTCAAGCAGATTGCAGTAAATACGCATCTGCTTCTCCTGATCGCTTCCCTCAAACTGCATGGCATCTTCAATAGCTTGCCTCAGCTTTGCAGCAGTTGTTTGACTTTCAGCGGTAGTTCTATCCTTTTTGTGCGCTTCCCGTATGTCGGCAATAATAGCGTCAATATCCTCATGAACGATATGGGTAAAAAAATTGTTCTCCTGAATATAAGCGGTTTCTAATGTACGTAGATACAGTTCATTTTCATCTGGATTCTCTCTCGCCAAGACCTTCGCCCTAGCTGCTGCTAAAGTGGCGTTCAGGTTATCAATCTCCATACTGGCAATGCGGTCAACGTAAACCTCTATATCTACCAGCAAGCGGCGGAATTTACTATGTGTGACGATTTCACAAAGCAGGCGGTTATTGATTTTGCCGCTTCGCAATATATCAATCATTTCATCACTCAGATGCAGATCAAGCACCTCTGCATCCGGGTGATTTTTTTGTTCAACCACCCCCAGCAGATAGTCCGTGGTCACACCGTAGAACTCCGCCAGAGCGATAACGGCACGATGGCTGATGTCCTTTGTCTCATTGTTTTCATAACTGCCTAATGCGGAACTGGAAAGGCCCGTCCGCTCCGCAAGCTGTTCCAGCGTCAGGCCGTTATCCTTCCGCAGTCCTTCAAATCGGTCCAGGCGTGTCAGTTTTGAGTTGTCCATATTCGTTCCACCATCCTGCTAATACTGGGATATCACCAGTTTTTCACCATGATACAACACTTTCTGCTGATATTCTGTCGAAAAATGGAGGCATTTCCAAGAGCGTGGAAATTTGCCCGTTTGGAACCTGATTTCCTACCTTTCGGATATACGGGAAAAGGCATATAAATCTGCTAAAATCTTAATTGTCCGATACGGACAAGCACCTTGACAAGTGAATGACCGTCCGAGAGGGATATGTCCCCCAGCGAAGTGCGCCAAGACTGCCGCAGGGCAGAGCGCACCAAGAGGGACCATACGCCGCTGACAGACAGGGACAGGAACGCTTCTCGGAGAAAACGGCTTAAAATTGCAGCAAATTTTCAATCCATGTGAAAACAGCGAACAAACCGCACAAATTATGTCGTAATCCATACAAAACAGCACAGCACTAATCAGAGAATAGAGTTTGCTGTTCCATTTGCATTTTTACGGTTCAGCGTATAATCGCACCAAACTGTGAAATGCGAAGTGCGCTCTTGTGGACAGGGCATTGTGGGCGGCAGTTCTATTTGAAAAACACCTATCAACAAATCACGCCTGTCAGCACACCGGCTCCACTATGCGAGGAACCGGATACGCTGATAAGCGAACACCGAAAGGAGGAACGAACATGGACACCAGGAATGAGATCAAATCGTACATCGTCCGCGAGGGCATGACGATGGCTGATCTTGTAGAGAAACTGACCGATCAGTACGGATGGAGTGCCAGCGTCCCCAATCTCTCCGGCAAACTGCGGCGCGACTCCCTGCGTTATCGGGAAGCTGTAGAATTGGCCGACGCGCTGGGATACGATATCATCTGGCAGCGCAGAAGGGAGGTACGATAATCATTTCGACTACATACGGCTACATTCGGGTCAGCACCCGCGAGCAGAACGAGGACCGGCAGTTGATCGCTCTGCGGGAAATGTCCATCCCGGAACAAAACATCTTTATAG
>CAMWQV010000482.1 GCA_947176425.1 uncultured Clostridia bacterium | reverse complement strand
GCAGAGAGACGCTTGCAGGCGGCTGTATCGTGGACTGCTGGAATGACCACAGGATTGCTATGATGATTGCAATTGCGGCAACCCGCTGTCAGGAACCGGTGACGCTGCTGGGCGCGGAGTGCGTTGCCAAATCGTACCCGGATTTTTGGAAAGTTTACTGTACGTTAGGGGGAGATATCTATGAACACGCTCGGTAATAAACTGCGGGTCACGGTTTTCGGACAGTCCCACGCCCCGGCAATCGGCTGCGTCATCGAGGGTCTGCCCGCCGGATTTGCCCCGGATATGGAAAAAGTATCTGCGTTTATGGCCCGCCGCGCTCCGGGACAAAACGCCTGGTCTACCCAGCGGAAAGAAAGCGATACCCCGGAAATTCTCTCCGGTTTAGTGGACGGCGTTACCTGCGGCGCGCCGCTGGCTATGCGTATCTGCAACAGCAACCAGCACAGCAAGGATTACAGCGGTCTGAAACGCACGCCCCGGCCGTCCCACGCGGATTATACGGCGATGGTCAAATACGGCGGCAGCTACGATATTCGGGGCGGCGGACAGTTTTCCGGACGCCTTACCGCGCCGCTGTGTTTTGCCGGAGCGCTGGCGCTGCAATTACTGGAACAGAAGGAAATAACCATCGCCGCCCATATCGCGCAGATCGGCAGCGTCACGGATACGGCGCCGGATTTTGCGGCGGTCCGTCCGTCCGGTCTGGCTTTGCTGGACGGCAAGGAGTTTCCCGTTTTTGACGATAACGCAGGGGCAGCAATGCGTGCCGTGATTGAGGACGCCAGATCATCGGCGGATTCTGTCGGCGGAATCATCCGCTGTTTCGCGCTGGGACTGCCCGCCGGAATCGGAGAGCCGATGTTCGGCGGAGTGGAAAACCGTCTTGCCGCCGCGCTTTTCGGCATTCCCGCCGTCCGGGGCGTGTCCTTTGGGGACGGTTTCGCCGCGGCGTCTAAGCGGGGCAGTGAGCATAACGATCCCTTTGTCATGAACGGCAGCATTGTTGCCGCCCGAACCAACCACGCCGGGGGCATTTTAGGCGGAATTACTTCCGGAATGCCGCTGGTGGTGAATATCGCCGTCAAGCCCACCGCTTCCATCGGACAGCCCCAGGATACGGTGGACCTGGAGACGAAAACCAATACCAGCCTTACTATTCACGGCAGGCATGACCCCTGTATCGTACCCCGTGCCGTGCCGGTTGCGGAGGCTGTGACCGCGCTGACTTTACTTGATATGCTGATGGAGGACTGAAAATAATGGAACTGCAAGAGTATAGAAACCAGCTGGACAAGGTAGATGACCAGATTGTCGAATTGTTCAAGCAGCGGATGGATCTGGTGAAACAGGTTGCCGAATACAAAAAGCAGCATAATACCCCCGTTTTGGCGGCTAACCGGGAGCGGGATATTCTGTACCGGGTGACGGGCCTGTGCGGTCCGGAGCTGGAGGAGTATACCAAAATTTTGTACTCCACGATGCTGGAGCTGAGCCGGGATTATCAGGAAAACCGCCTGTCCGCCGGAGACAGCGCGCTTTGCCAGGAAATTCTGGCGGCGGCGGAAAACGCCGAAGAGTTCCCCAACCGCGCCGTGGTAGCCTGCCAAGGCATTGAGGGCGCGTATTCCCAGATGGCCTGCGATAAAATTTTCTCCCTGCCCCAGATTATGTATTTCAGCCGTTTTGACGGTGTGTTTCGGGCTGTGGAAAACGGGATGTGCCGCTATGGAATCCTGCCGATTGAAAACAGCTCCGCCGGTTCCGTGACCGAAGTCTATGACCTGATCGAGAAATATAACTGCAAAATCGTCCGCAGCCTCAAGCTGAAGATTGACCACTGTCTGCTTGCCGCGCCCGGCGTAAAGCTCGGCGATATAAAAGAAGTGGTAGCCCATGAGCAGGCTTTGAACCAGAGCAGCGAGTTTCTGAAAAACAATAAGATCAAGATTACCGTGTTCAGCAACAACGCCGCCGCTGCCAAGTATGTAGCCGAAAGCGGACGGAAAGACATTGCCGCCGTTGCCTCCGCGAACTGCGCGGACCTGTACGGCCTGGAAATCGTCTCCCAGCGGATATCAAACAGCGACCACAATTATACCCGGTTCATCTGCATTTCCAAAAACCTGGAGATTTTTGAGGGCGCAAATAAAATCACCTTTGTCGCCTCCACCAGCCACCGTCCCGGCTCTCTGTACAGCCTGCTGGCAAAATTCGCAACCCGCGGCATGAACATCAGCAAGCTGGAGAGCCGTCCGATTCCCGGAAAAGATTTCGAGTTCCGTTTCTATTTTGACGTAGACGCGTCTGTCCGCAGCAGCGACACCCAGACCATCCTGAGCCAGTTGGAAAAAGAGGATTTCTTTACTTTCCTTGGCGCATACAGTGAGGTGTTTTGATGGAATACGGACTGCTTGGCGAGAAACTGGGCCACAGCTTTTCGCCTATGATACACCGCGCTTTGGCAGGATATGACTACCAACTCCTGCCGACAGCGCCGGAAGCGGTAGAAGAACTGTTCCGGCAGCGAAAGTTTCAGGGACTGAATGTGACAATTCCCTATAAACAGACTGTGATACCCCTCTGCGACGCTGTTGATCCCCGCGCCGCCGCCATCGGTGCGGTCAATACGGTCGTCAACCGCGGCGGCGTCCTGACCGGCTACAATACGGATATTGACGGATTGATCTATACGGCGCACAGGGCGGGCGTGGAGATTGCCGGAAAAAAAACAGTGATTCTGGGCAGCGGCGGCACCAGCCATACCGCCCAGGCCGCCGCAAAGGAATTAGGTGCGTCGGAGATTGTGGTGGTGTCCCGAAAAGGGGAAAATAACTATGAAAATCTCTCCCGCCATGCTGACGCACAGGTGATTATCAACACAACCCCTGTAGGGATGTTCCCGAATTGCGGCGCGTCTCCGGTGTCTCTGGATGCGTTTCCACATTTAACAGGCGTATTGGATGTTGTGTTTAATCCCCTTCATACGGCGCTGCTGATGCAGGCGGAAAAAAGGGGTCTGCCTTGTTCCTGCGGTCTGCCGATGCTGGTTGCGCAGGCCAAACGCGCCGCCGAATTGTTTACTGGAACAACGATTCCTGACGGGCGTATAGAGGAAATCCTGCTGGACCTGACCGCGCAGCTGCAAAATGTAATTTTAATCGGGATGCCCGGATGCGGCAAAAGTTCGATTGGGATGATGCTGGCAAAGCGTCTGAAAAAAGGCTTTATGGACTTGGACG
>CAMWQV010000481.1 GCA_947176425.1 uncultured Clostridia bacterium | reverse complement strand
TTATATTGTCGGAATTCCTGAACTAGAGTTTACACGTGTAATAAATCACTCCCATGAAAAATCGGCGTTACTCCTGCTGTTTGTTTGATATTCTCATAGGCATAATGTCACCTCCACTTGTTAGATAGTATACCACATTGACATTGTCTAACAAGTGGGGGCAGTTCGAAGCGAACCTACCCAATCTGCCAAGTCTCACAAACTTATTCAAGTTGGGTAGGGTTGTTCGGTTCCTTAGAATTTTTTAATTGGATGCTCTCTGTCTTGTAAACGGTCATAGCTTTCCAGAATCAGTTGTCTATAAGCTTTCTGGATATCTTCTTTTGTGCATTTTTTGTTTTTACGATTCTCATAGACATAAGCCAGCAGCTTTTTAAAATCTTTCCGCCCCATTATGTTGGCTATGTAGGAATCTCGATCAACCGTGTTCGCGTCTGAGATATCCCTGCTTAAAAAAGGCGATACGATGCTATACATATGGGAATAGAGACTGAAGGCGTTGTCCGGCATCTCCTCCACAACTAAATCCTTGTATTTCTCCAAAACCGGGACACATTTCCTGTGCCGGTCCTCAAATTTCCATGACCGTATAGGCGTTAGCATGACGGAGTAAAAGAACTCCAAGTCCTGTTCTTTCAAATAAGCTTTCTTTCCCTCATCTTCACATAAATAGTATAGATCTGCATGATTGATTATTTCCATACCCTCAACGCCATAAGATTCCAAGAAGTCATATTCCACCGTACTATGGATGATATACCGACAGTCTTTTGAAATCTGCTCCGCATCAATGGCTTTTTGCAGATTAACCCAAAAGTCTATGGGAACAGCCAGCGAATGGTATCTAAAATCCCAGCAAAGGCAGGCGACCCGTCCAGGTTTCCGCACCTGATCGAGGATCTCGCAAATTTCCAATGTTTTAGGAATAAGCTTGTGTTGTTCCCAATCGATTTCATGCAGTGGCAATCGCCGGTTCAAAAGCGGAAACTTCGCAAGATACGCTCTTTTTTCTTCTGGATTCAGGAACCTGAACAGAACGCGGCCGGGCAGTTCGTTTTGTTCAAAAATGGGATTCCCGTTTTGGTATGCAGTTTTTAGTGCTTTCACATAGAATTCGGCTACTTCTATACAGTTTTGACTCAAACGCTTAAAAATGTCAGAAGACAGCAGAGTCCTGTTTAATGCCAATGCCTCTCTAGCCTGCATTCCATAGATATCAAGCCTGCATTTGAAGTCGGAGTATTTTTTTTCATCATCAGGTATATACCATCCGTTCCATTCGGAACATGTGTATGTTCCTTTGAAAAAGAAACCATATCTGCGTATTAGCTCAATCCCCCAGCCCTCTCGGTCTAAATCCATTTCAACATAGAACATCTTCTTCTGGTCCCAGACTTTTATAGAAGTGAGGTCTTTCTTTAGAGAATACAGATAGCCGTCCTCTTCTATCCAGCCCCAGTCTCCCCAGCCAAAATCCTTGACTGAGAGTTTGGCGACTTCCCTGCCGTTTATCGACACTTCAATGGGAAAAAGAGACTCTACACATCTCAATAGCAGCAGATTAAATATCTTTTCCTCCTGAACCTCGCTGTTTTCCCCGAAGGGATCATAATTGTAATATTCAAGACCTTCAATCTGGGTTCTGGGAATATATAAAATGATATCAGTCCCCCGCTTTTTTCGCTTATTGGACGCCGTAATCCGGACATAACCGTTTTTCTTTCGGGACTCCAAAAGCGCTGTGATTTCACCCTGTTCACTGCGGGAGACAATCTCAAACTGATCCACTAGCAAAAAAACGGATTGCAGGCCGATTCCGAATCCCCCTGTAGGCTTCAACCATACTGGCATTTCGTCGATCTCAATACTGAGTTCCTGCTTTTCTTGATAATTCATCCCAACACTGCACATTTGTTTTAGCGTATCTACAGTGATTCCTGTTCCATTGTCCGAAACAGTAATTTTTATGAGATCCATCCCATCTTGCTGCACCGCCTCGCTGCGAATGTACACCGGATAATTCTCATAAATCTTTTTGTCGATGTCAAAGGGGGATAGGTTTTGATACGATCTATTCTGACTTTTGCCCTGCTCTTGGTAAGCACCGCACAACCACGCATCATAGCAGCCGCTGTTTAAGTCCCTCCACAGTTGAAGCCTACAGGCATCCATTGCATTTTGAAGAAGTTCTCCGATACATAGATATTTGTCGCCATACAGGTTTGAGCCTTCGATCATCTGGAAAGCCCGCTCCTGTGTAATATTGAAACGCAGATCAGCCACCTCGTTCAGATCCGGTTCGCCGTTCAACAAAATCTCTGTCTTTTCCAAACGAGGAGCGCTGCCCAGGAAATTTTCTGGTACGATAGAACGCCATTCCTTTGTTAAAAAATCGGTTTCCTCAATTAAGCCGGTCACAAAAGATCTTACCGCCCGGTATACGTCTATTGTCTGGCAGTCGGCCTTGTATTCGATCCGATCGGGGGTAATCAGAATATGTTTTGTGGAAAGGTGCTTTTCTATATGGATCTGGGAGCTCTCTGGAATCCCTCCGATAGCCTTGTATAGAATCGGATTGAATCGGTTGTTGTCTACATCCAGCAAATCTCCCATACGGATCATTTCAGCGGCAAAGCGAGGATGGATATAGTCGGCATTATGTCCAATAGACTTGTATGGCAGCCGTATGACCTCCTTGGAGGAGCGCGTATGTAACTGCGCAACCTCTCCCAGAAGAGAGATCAGTCTCGGCTGGATCAAGCCGTTAAAACTCAGATCCAGTCCCCACTCTTTTCCAAGTTCTTGGATATACTTTCCAGAAATTGCGCCATGTTTAGAGCGGTAATAGTCTGCAACAATCAATGTAGTATAGCGGCTGACCTGTAAGGGCCAGCTCACTTGCTGCTCAGTTGAAGTATGCTCGGCTCCTAATATGTAGTTTGCCGCTGTTCTCAGGTCTTGATCCGGAGAGCTCCTCAACTGTCTCAAATAGTTTTTAAAATGATCAGTCTGCCATTCTGCCTCTACTTTTTCCCACATTAAAGCCATACCAATATCATGCAGATAGGCTCCCAGCAGTAAAAGCCATGTATCCGTTGGAGAAAGCTGTTTGATTTGCGCCTCACCCAGCAACAGTTCGATATTGGAAATTACCACTTCGGCATGGGAGGCTCCATGTTCTGTATAATGGAGGCATCGGTAGTTTGTGTGGGTGAGTCACCTGCCAGGGAGAGCAGGGCAGAG
>CAMWQV010000480.1 GCA_947176425.1 uncultured Clostridia bacterium | reverse complement strand
TTGTCTGGCGCAAACTTATTCCTGTTCATCTCTAATTTCGGGATAGGCTCTTAGTGTCGTATCGGTTACATCTTAAACTATATATTCTGATCTTGTCACCAGAAGAATCCTCGTGCCACTTACGGCACGGGGACTTTTCTATCTATTGTAAGGAGGCTTTGGAAATGATTCTTATAAGGAGATATCCCAACTATATTGTGTCACCTGCTGCCCGTCCACCTACTGACCCATTTATGTATACATTTCAGATATCATAAAATGTATACACTTTATGATTCCCGTATCAGGAACCATTTGTACTGCATAAAATTAGGTCGTTTTCCGACTGGAAATGTACCATTTGTTTCTGTTATACTATGGCTCATGGAGGTGATATCGTGGTTCAAATCGACTTTGAGCATATAAGCGATGAAATTGTTTATGAAATCTTTCAGGTAGACGGCAACGAGTCCGAGGCTTTGAACGATAGCTACCTGGAACTCTTTAACCTGATCGGACGGGATGCTATGCTGAAACTGTTTACCCATTTCCACGGGGACAAGATCGAGTGTCCCATGCGGCTCTATCGTCCAGAGTTTATTGCCGGCCTTGCCGGGAACGAACCGGACCGGCGTGAACGGGCTAAGATTGCCAGGGCTGGCGGATACTCCGCAAGGGTAATTGAAAACCTGATAAGCAAACGGCGGAAAGAACTTGAGGCGGAATCATGCAGTACATAAGGAACTAACACAGCAACACAGTTCACAGTGAACTGGCACACATACCGTTCGATGTCAAGCTACCGTATATGTCTTGATCGGGATAATCTCGGACAAGGTTTATCAACATCGCGTCCATATGAAAGGAGTAATTATTATGACACCTGAAAAGAAAAAGCGTAGGCCCTTGTTAGCCCTCCTTGAACTCATTCTCGTCATCGTTGTATTGACGAAAGTGGGTGGCTTCATCGGCAGGTTCTTCACTGAGCTTGGAAGAGACATCGATGAGAGTATTGACAACGTCATTGCCACCGGGGAAGAGATCCGCACGGCCAGAGAGCTTGACAACGAGGCTGTTGGATCGGATCACAGTCCCACCGGATACCCTGCTACCGAGGACGGCATCTGCGACGCCATCGACGACTGGGTCGCATTCATGGAAGAGACTTACGAGTTCACCTTCAAGGAGTATAGTGTTGATCCTATCGTCTATGACGACGGAACCTGCTTCTTCCAGGTCTACGCGGATATGTTCGAGTACAGCGGTTACATGGACCCTAACACCGGCGACCTCTTCTCTGATGAAGCCATGACCAATTATATTGACCAGGACTTCAACCGCGGTTGGCTCGACGGCTGGCTGGAGGGCAGCGCAGAGGAGACTTGGTGGGACGACGAGATTCCGTATGGGTATGAAGATGACTGGGGACCTGAGCTTCCTGGTCTGGCACCCGACTCCCTCTATCCTATGCCCATCACCTGCGAGGAAGATATCGAAACCGACTTCCGGGAATGGGGTAAAGGTCGAAATATTGCCCACTGGGATGATTTGGTTATTTCGGTAGCTGGTAAATATTACAACGACAGTTGGCTATTCAATATCTTCTACGGATGGGATAGTCTACTGGGCGGCCTCGTCCTCGGGCAGCGCCCATACCAGCGCAAGGCCCTTTTCCGTGGGGAGAAGCTGCTTCTTCTTCCGCTCTATAAAGCCAGAACGCACCAGCTTTTCAATGATGGCGGCGCGGGTGGCAGGCGTTCCCAGCCCCTTACGCTCCACATCCTCCAGCTTGGCGAAATCCTCCGCACTGGCGTGTTCCATAGCCGCAAGCAAGGAATCTTCCGTAAATCGTGACGGGGGTGACGTGGTTCCCGTTTTCAGCAGCGTATCTATACTCTCCAACAACTGCCCTTCCGACAACTCCGGGAGTGCCGGAACTGCGTCCTCCTGTTTAGGCTTTTGTTTCAGTGTGGAGAGAAACGCCTTTTCGGTTGCTTTCCATCCCTCTGCCGTCACAGTTTTGCCCTTTGCGGTGAAAGAAACACCGCCGCACAGGTGGGTGTTCATAAAACAGTAATCTGAAAAACAAAAATCATGGCATCTGTCAGTCGGGATTGGGAAACAAAAATGGGAGAAGTGTGGAATTTTATCCATTCTTCTCCCATTTTCTCGCTTTTCTGCTAAATGACTACTTCTTCTTTTTCCTTCCACGCAGAGTATGAGACTTCCCGCGCTTGCTGCTGTGTCTCTTCACATACTTGGACTTGTTCAAAATTCCTATCAGCGTCACAAATTCATCTTTAGTTAGTGCGTCATAATCAATACCAAGTTGAGATAGGAGAATCCTTACTTGCTTTTCCTCTGAACTCCCCTCGCAGTTAAGAACACTCTCAGCTTGCCGGAGCGATTCTTCCGCAGGTGATATCATATCAGCGATGGTGGTGTCGGATTTGTGTATCTCCCGGATATCACGAATGATGGGCCGCAAATCCTCAAAAATTGTGCGGGCAAAATAATCATCCTCGTCCACTTGAGCCAATTCTAATGTGCGCATATACAAATCACTATCATCTAAACCTTTGCGCTCCATCACCGCCTTGCGTTCAGCAGCGAGCATTGCGTTGATGTCGTAGATGCGCATATTGGCGATCCGGTCAACATATATTTCGAGATCAATCATGAAACGTTGAAAACGCTCATGTCCAGCAATCTCACACAGAAGCCGGTTATTAATCTTGCCGCTTTTCAATAGTTCGATCATTTCATCACTCAAATGCAGATCATTCAAATCTGCATTTGGGTGATTTTCCATATCAGACAATCCCAATAGATAGTCCGTGGTCACACCATAAAACTCCGCCAGTTTCACGACAGAATAATGGCTGATATCCTTCTGGCCTTCCATTTCGTAGCTGCCCAATGCGGATTTGGAAAGGCTGGTCTGCTCCGCAAGTTGCTCTAACGTCAGCTGCTGCTTTTTCCTCAATTCCTCAAACCGTTCATGCATCCTTAATTTTGTATCATCCATGTCATTCCCTCCCGGAAAGAAAACCATATCATTTTTTGCTATATAACCATTATCGGCAACATTTCTCCAGAAATTAAAGGGATTTCCGAGAGCGTGGAAATTTGCTCGTTTCAGGCCCGATTTCCTACCTCTTGGATATACGGGAAACAGTGAAAATTTTTGGTATGATAGTTCATGCAGCAATACCCACACACCTTGACAACTGCATGACCGTCTGAAATGGATATGTTCCCCTG
>CAMWQV010000479.1 GCA_947176425.1 uncultured Clostridia bacterium | reverse complement strand
CATTACAGGAGGCAGTGGCTAACGCCCTGTCCGACGGGGATATCAGCGGCGTGGTCTACTGCGTTCTGAAAGGGCAGATCGAGTATGATTTCGAGCTGGAGCGGGTGGAAACGCTGTGTAATGAGTTGAATATTCCTGTTTTCCGATTGGAAACGGACTATAACCAGCAGGATGTGGAACAGCTTCGCATCCGCATGGAAGCATTTTCAGAAATGCTGCGCCAGCGGCAATATCAGAGAGGGGTGGCGGTGTGAAGAAAGTCAAATATGGAACGGCAGTAATCTATCTGATCTGCGCTCTGCTGACACTGGCCGCATTCTTTGCCAAAGATTTTGTGTTATACGACTTCCAGATGATGCCATCCAACTATGCCTATACCCAAAGTGAAGAACGCCCCGCCCAGGCTTCGTCCGCCCTTTGGTTCACGCTTGGGCCAGACAGGGAACTGCAATACGGATATGATGCCGGTGTTGACCCGGAGACGGTAGTTCTTTATGGGAAAACCGAAGAGGAAGTACATACGCTTACCGGCGCGGATATGAACCCAATCCGTGAGGATTTGATTGGTTACTTTGTGACGGCACTCCCGGCGCAGCAGGAGGATATAGACGGCGACGGAACAGCGGAGACGGTCTATGATTTTGCCAGAGCCGACATTGGCCCCCATACATACGAGTTGGCCCCCAGGGAGTTCAATATACCAGAGCTGCCCTTTGAATTGGCCTTTGCTGAACGAAAATATATCCAAGTCTTTTATCAGAATCAGCTTTTGCCAGAAGCAGAGGTTGTTGTAACAGACGGGAATGGTGCAGAGACAGCCTATCACACAGATAACCACGGCTGGATCGCTGGTCTGCCTATTGGGACGCTCCGCAGCGGCTTCACGGTTTCCTATACCCCGGACGGGCAGAACGTCTACCGGATGTACTATGTTGTCGAGGACTATGAATATTTTACCGTTCATTTCTTCAAAGCACATATTCCTCTGCTCATCATTTTGGCACTCAGTGCGCTTGGTATTGTGATCGTCTACTTTTTCCGGGAGTGGTATAGCCGGAAAGACCCAGCGTATGCAATCTATAGCCGGGAGCGCACCAGCTTTGGCAGTGGTCATGTGCTGCGGGAAAAGACCAATTCAAAATTTCTGCTGATAAGATGGCTCTTCTTGATTTTCGGATTTTTCTTCTGGACGTATGCTGGAAAGCTGATTCATCAAGGACAGGCGCTGAACCAGATCGCGGTGCCGGTATTCAGCTGTCCGTTCAATCTGGACCAGACCTTGGAATCAAGCTGTTATTACCTGACCCATCTGCCTGTACTGTTTACCCGAAATTGGGGATATATTCTCTGCTTTCTTGGGACGCTGTTCCTGTCCCTGATATTCCTGGGACGGATGCTCTGCGGCTTCATGTGTCCTCTTGGACTGTTGCAAGACCTGATGGACCAGCTTCGGAAGGTACTCCATATCCGTCCTATCCAGGTCACGGACCGGATGAACAAGGCAATTCAGCCGCTGAAATGGCTGTGGATTCTCCTGTTTCTCGGCTTTGTGTTTGTTGGCGGCGATTTCTGCGACATCTGCCCCAATAAGGTGTTCTCCACCGCATTGGGCGGTTGGTGGGCCAGCTACGCCCTTACCGGATTCCTGACCGTGTTTCTGCTGGTGGGCAGCTTCTTTATCAAGCGATTCTGGTGCCTGATGTGTCCTATGGGGTATCTGCTGGGTATCTTCTACAAGTTCAATCTGTTCAAGCTGAAAAAGGACTGTACTGCCTGTACCGAGTGTGGAGCCTGTTATGAAGCGTGTCCCATGCGGCTGAAAAATATCTATACCGAGCGAGAGAAAACCGGCGTCCAGACGGTAGACTGTCTCATGTGCGGCGAGTGCATCCACAAATGCCCGGAAAACAACGCCCTTCGGATGACTTTCTGCGGCAAAGACATATACAGTGCTTCCCGTAAAACGTTTATTTCCAAATACGCACCCCAAAAGGCAAAAACAGGGAAGGAGGAATGATCTGTGAATACCAGTCAATACAGTCCCCGGCAGCGGGAGCTGTTTATACAGAAATCTACCCGCGTGGCGGCTTCCTATCTGCGGCGGGTGGAGGAGTTGGGGGACGACGCACCGCAAGCATTAGCCCCATTCCTGGATGTGCTTCGCAAAGTATTTGTGGAACTTCAGGATGTATCAAAGCCGATGGGCAGAAAAACCGTGGGGACGTACTGCGTGATGGTTCCCAGCGAACTGATCTGGGCGGCAGGGGCTATGCCGGTCCGTCTCTGTTCTGGCAGCTACACCGCCTATACCATCGGGGATGACATTGTTCCCCGTGATGCCTGCCCGTTAGTAAAATCCATTATGGGCTTTGGGGAAATTGAAGTGTCGGCACTGTATCAGAATTATTCTCTTATGGTGATTCCCGTTACCTGCGACTGCAAAAAGAAACTGGCCGGGATGCTGGAACGGCTGAAACCGACGGTAACGCTTCATGTTCCTTCCTCAAAGGAATGGGATGCAGATAGGGAACAGTATGTAAAGGAACTGTACCGCTTGATTCCCGTCCTGGAGGACATCACCGGGCAGCAGGTTACGTCCCGTTCCCTGGCCGAAAGCATCAATCAGAAGGGGTACGCCCAATATGAAATGTCCCGTTTTCTGACTTACCGGCAGTATGCACCGCCGCTGCTGTATGGTACGCAGGTGATGGCGGTGATGAACTCGTTTTCCTATATGGAGCCGTTGGAGTGGGCGGGATATATGCGGCGGCTGAACGATGAACTGGAGGAACGGCTTAGGGGAGAGCGGTTCGCAGCAAAGGCCAATCGGCCCCGTATCCTGGTGACAGGTTCGCCGATCATGTTCCCCAACCTGAAACTGCCGCTGCTGATTGAGGAAATGGGCGGTATCCTGGCCGCTGACGAGACGTGTATGGGGGAACGGGCGCTGTACGACCCTCTTACCGTGACAGATAACAGTTTTGACGGGATGATACGGGCGCTGGCTGGACGCTATACCCGTCCTTGTACCTGCCCTACTTTCACGGATAACCGGCAGCGTATTTTCCGTATCAAGCAGTTAATCAAAGATCACAAGGTGCAGGGCGTGATTTACCATGTGCTGCGGGGTTGTCTGGTATATGACTATGAGTACCCGGTGCTGGAGGAAGAACTAGAAAAAGAGGGTATCCCCATGATTCGTGTAGAAAGCGATTACAATGAGGAGGATGTTGAGCAGCTGCGCATCCGC
>CAMWQV010000478.1 GCA_947176425.1 uncultured Clostridia bacterium | reverse complement strand
GTACCGTTCATGTCCTGCGGCGCACGCCTGCCGATTTACGGCCTGATGACTGCGGCATTTTTCCCTGACCATGCCGGACTGATTGTATTCGGCCTGTATCTTTTAGGTCCGCTGGTGGCTGTTTTGTCCGGCCTGATCTTAAAAAACAGATTATTCCAGGGCGAACCGGCCCCTTTTTTGCTGGAACTGCCGCCCTACCGGATGCCGACCCTCAAAAATATCTGGCTGCATGTGTGGGAACGGGTCCGTGATTTCCTGTCCCGCGCCGGAACGATTATCGCGGCAATGAGCATACTGGTCTGGTTCCTCCAGAGCTTCGGACCGGACCTGCATATGGTGGAAGACACCGCCGACAGTATTCTCGCTTTGGTAGGCAGCAGGATTGCGCCAGTGTTCGCGCCGATGGGCTTTGGCGTCTGGCAGGCGGCGGTGGCACTGCTGACCGGCCTGATTGCAAAGGAAGCGGTCGTCAGCTCCATGAGCCTGTTCTACGGTTTCAGCCTGACGGATTACGCCGCCGCGGGCGCGGTGATGTCCGAGGCGTTTACACCGGCGGCAGCGCTGTCCTTCCTGGTGTTCTGCTCCCTGTATACGCCCTGTGTTGCCGCCATCGCTACCATACGCCGCGAAATGGGAAGCCGCAGTTGGACAATGCTCACCTTGGTCTGGCAGCTGGGCATCGCATGGCTGACCTCTTTTGCCGCCTATCAATTGGCATCAATGATACTATAAGATATAAAATACATAAAATATAGGAGGAAACTATGGATCTGAAAAATACGGTTTTAGGTATCGAGCTTGGTTCGACCCGCATTAAAGCGGTGCTGATTGATCAGACGCATACCCCCATAGCGTCTGGCAGCCACGACTGGGAGAATCATCTGGAAAACGGCGTCTGGACCTACTCTCTGAAGGAAGTTCGGACCGGCCTTCAGGAATGCTATGCAGAGCTGGCTGCGGACGTACAGAAAAAATTCGGTATTCCCCTGACCACTGTTGGCGCAATCGGCGTATCCGGTATGATGCACGGCTATCTGCCCTTTGACAAGGACGGACAGCAGCTGGCCGCTTTCCGAACCTGGCGCAACACTTCGACCGGACCCGCGGCGTCGGAGCTGACAGACCTGTTTGGCTTCAACATCCCCCAGCGCTGGAGCATCGCCCATCTGTATCAAGCCATCCTGAACAACGAGGACCATCTGCCGCGCCTCTCCGTTCTGACTACCCTGGCCGGATATATTCATTGGAAAATGAGCGGCAAAAGCGTGATGGGCATTGGGGAAGCTTCCGGAATGTTCCCAATCGACAGTGCAAAATTAGACTACGATCAGGAAATGGCGGACAAATTTGATGCTCAGACCGCACAGAAAGGCTATGACTGGAAGCTGCGTGATGTTCTTCCGCATGTCCTGACAGCGGGACAGGAGGCCGGACATCTTACGGAAGAAGGCGCAAAATTCCTGGACCCCACCGGCACGCTCCAGCCGGGCATTCCGCTCGCGCCGCCGGAAGGGGACGCCGGTACCGGTATGGCGGCGACAAATTCGGTGCGGGTTCACACAGGCAATGTATCCGCCGGTACGTCCGATTTTGCGATGATTGTTGTAGACAAGCCCCTGGGCGTCCACCGTGAGATTGACATGGTGACGACCCCCGCAGGCCAGCCGGTTGCGATGGTGCATTGCAACAACTGCACATCGGATATCAATGCATGGGTGAATCTGTTTTCAGAATTTGCCGAGGCTATCGGCGCGGACGGCGATAAAAACAAGCTGTATCCGCTTCTGTTCAAAAAGGCCCTGGAAGGCAACCCCGACTGCGGCGGTCTGTTAAGCTACAACTATTTCTCCGGCGAAGGCGTTACGGATTTGGATGCGGGATGTCCGGTTTTTGTCCGCACGCCTGACAGCCGTTTTACGCTGGCGAATTTTATGCGTACACATCTTTTGTCCGCGCTTGCGACGCTGAAAATCGGGCTTGACATCCTGACAGAGCAGGAAAAAGTCCAAATCGAAAAACTGTACGGACACGGTGGCTTCTTCAAAACGCCCGGCGTAGGGCAGCGGATGCTGTCTGCCGCAGTCGGCGCACCGGTTTCCGTGATGGAGACGGCAGGAGAGGGCGGTCCTTACGGCATGGCGCTGTTGGGTGCGTATCTGCTCTGGAAATCTTCCGATGAAACGCTGGAGGACTATTTGGAGAATAAAGTGTTCGCAAACGCTGAATCCTCTGATTTAATGGCTGATTCTTCCGACATCACCGGTTTCGCAGACTTCCTGGCCGGCTACCGGCAGGCGCTTCCGGTCGAACGTGCGGCGATTGAGACGATTCTTGAGTAAAACAAAAATATCGGGAACATACAGCGTGTTCCCGATATTTTTTATATCACATTTCCCATAAAATACCCACGACAGCGGAACCGAGAATAAAAAGAATAGGGTGCAGGGATTTCGTCTGTTTCACCTTGTTCGTCAACACCCACAGAACTGCCGCCAGAACCCAGCCTTTCCAGTTAAAGAACGCCAGTCCAAAACCCTGCGCCAAAGTATCGGTAAAGAACAGGTTGGACGCCACCACTGACAATCCCGCCGCCGCGATTAACCCCGTAGAGGCAGGACGCAGGCCGTAAAACGCGCTCTGGACATACTTGCTGTCCCGGAAACTCTTCAGGAATGCCGCAATAATCAGAATAATGATAATCGACGGTGTAATCAGTCCGAGCGTCGCGGTCACCGCGCCCAATATTGCGCCCGGCGTACCATTTACGCCCTGCCCGGTGATATAGCCCACATAGGTCGCCATATTGACTCCGATGGGGCCTGGAGTAGATTCGCCGACAGCGATCATATTTGCCACATCATCGCCGGTAAACCAGCCGGTGGCCGCGCCCATATCATACAGGAAGGGGATGGTCGCCATACCGCCGCCCACAGCGAAAAGTCCTGTTTTGAAAAACTCCCAGAACAGCCGCAGATACAGCATTACTTCCACCTCCTGACTTGCAGCGCGATTCCCAGCGCCGCCGCCAGTATGATAAAGATGACCGGACTGACCGGCAGAAAATAGCTGCCGAGCGTTACGATCAGGAACACCGCAAGAGTGATTTTGTCCACCACAGCTTTTTTATAGAGTTTGACAACGGCGTTCAGGATCAAAATACACACACAGATGCGGATTCCTCCAAAAGCGTGGCTGACCCAAGCCAAATGAGAGAACG
Source organism: uncultured Clostridia bacterium (assembly GCA_947176425.1). Classification (GTDB taxonomy): domain Bacteria; phylum Bacillota; class Clostridia; order Oscillospirales; family Oscillospiraceae; genus Pelethomonas. The sequence continues at coordinate 49 of CAMWQV010000478.1, read as the reverse complement.
CAGTAATTACACCGGCCAGCAGGGAAATAATAATCAGGGATGGGAACCC
>CAMWQV010000477.1 GCA_947176425.1 uncultured Clostridia bacterium | reverse complement strand
CCGCATCCACAAGGGGTATCTGGTCAATCTTTCCTATGTGGACGGGTACAGCAAATCAGAAGTGACGCTGACAAACGGAGAAAAGCTCCTGCTCTCAAAGTATAAGTACCGGGACTTTGTAAAGGCGTATCTCCACTTCTTAAAAGAGGAAAATGTCCTATGAGTGAAGCAGGATTCCGTATTTTCAACAGCGCTTTTTCTGTTGGGGCAGAATTGACCTACGCCATTTTGCTTACCGCCTTTTTTCATCCCTTTATTCCTTCTCAGGACCGGAAACGGCAAAAGCTGCCCATTGTTTTTTCCGTCTACATCTTATTTGAAGCAGTCTGCAACTGGGCTGCGCTCCCGCAAGGCTCCTTTGGGCTGATTTTAATGGTGATGCTGCTGGCAGTATCAAAGTGGATTGATCTGGAAAAATCCCTTGTTTTTCTCCTGACGCTGCTCTATTTCAACGCCAGGATTTCCAGCGGCCTGATGGTGCAAAGTCTGTATTTCATTGTGGAGCGGTCGCTGCCCTTCCAACTGGTACCGCCGGAGCTGGTTTTCCTTCGTGCCGCTTTTCTGGTTACGCTGTTCCTGCTGTCCCACGCCGTTATGCTGGCGGTTATGCTTTATGCCCTCCAGCACCAGATGAGGAAACAGAAAATGCTGCTTCACTGGCGGGAACTGTGCTATATCAGCTTAGTGCCAACGGCAGGGATTCTGTTCGGTCAAGTGATCTCCCGGCTGCTGATCGAGTTCAAGGACGGCGTTCTGCTCCAGCTCTACGAACGCCACCCGGCGTTTATAGCGGTGGTGCCGGTGCTGGCTCTGCTGTTTTATGCGGGGGCCTATCTGACCATCGCCTTTCAGCAGGGAATGGCGGCTCTGCGGGAGGAACAGGCCACCCACTATGTCGAGTACCAGCAGACACAGGCGATCCGGGCGCGCATCCAGGAAGCGGAACAGTTCTATGCCAGCATCCGCCGGCTGAAACATGAAATGCGGGGGCATTTAACCAACATCAAGGGTCTGACCAGAAGCGGTGAATATGCCAGCTTAGAGGACTATATCGCCAAAATGGACGAAAGCATGAGCGGCTTTGAGCTGACGCTCCAGACGGGCAACCCGGTCACAGATGTGATCGTCAACGATACACGGCAGCGGAGTCTTGCTTTGGGCATCCGTTTCCAAGTGGATTTCCATTACCCGGAGCCGGGGACCTATGATGCCTTTGACATGGGTATCATCCTTCAAAATCTTCTGCAAAATGCGCTGGAGGCTTGCGGGAAGGTCAGCGAGGGTGAACGGTTTATTGTGCTGACTGGAAAGAGAAAAGGACGTTTCTTTCTGATAGAGGTCAAAAACTCTTTTGTGGGTGAGGTGGTATTCGGGCAGGACGGTTTGCCTGTCACAACGAAAAAAGAGGATGTTCCCATGCACGGCATCGGCCTGTCCAATGTGCGCCGGGAGGCGGAGAAGTATATGGGAGAATTAGAATTGAAAACAGAACAGCGGGAATTTTCCGCAACGGTTTTATTGCAGGAAAGGAGCAGTTTATGAGCAGTATTATTCAGCCCAATTATGGGGCAAGAACATACGGTGTCCCTGCAAAGGCCCGTGAGACAAAGCAGACCGGGACACAGGGCAGCAGTTTCTTTGATCTGGCGGCGCGGGCCAGCAGAGGGACGGCTGATGTTCTGGAAATCAACAGCAGAACGGAAATCGCTAAAGACACTGAAACGTCAAATATAGATGCTTATATGGAGCATTTGAAGAAGAAATATGGACGGGTGACCATTGAAAGCGTAGGTAAGGATCAAGCCAGCCTTGAAAAAGCAGGCAGGCACATGAGCGGGAGCGATGTTGTGATTGCACCCAACATTTTGGAAGAAATGGCGGGTGATGTGAAAAAAGCACTCTATTATGAGCAAAAAATCGACTATTTTTTCAACACCGTTATTCCCCAAGGAAATGCGATTTGTGCCGCACGGGGCTTGGTTTTTGAGCCTTGCGGAGTGGTAGTCCATGAGGACGGGACCGTGACTTATATTTGTGGGTGCAGCGATTCCCCGGAGCGCGTGGCCGAGGTAAACAGGATCAATGCTGAAAAGGCCAAGAAAAAGGCGGAACAGCAGCGGCAGTACCAGGAGCAGGCTGCGGCGGCGGCAGCGGAACGCAGGGCGATGTGGGAGCGTACCGCACAGGCCGAGGCGCTGGAAAAGTCCTTTTCCAATATCGGTGATCTGCTAAAAACACGGATGGTATCTGTCCCCAACGTCACGCCGGAAGTGTCTCTACCAGCAGGAACGAATATGTTCTTCCTCAATGTGATATAACTGGAAAGGGTGAGAAAATTGAGCAATACTATTCAGCCAAGTTATGGGACACAGACATATAGCACTCCCACAAAGACCCGTGAAACTAAGCAGACCGGGACGCAAGCCAACAGTTTTCTTGATATGGCGGCGCAGACCAGCAGGAGCAGAATGGACACACTGACAACCGGCATGAGCGGCCTCATGGGTATGGCGGGCCTGCCCACAAGCCTGATGATGGATTTGTCGGTGCGGGCTACCGGGCAGGTTCAGACGGAGGGCGTAGAAACAACGGAGGCTCCCTCTCTGGAAACGATGCTGAAAGCCAAATATCCCAACATCCACTATCACGTCTTTGACGCCAGCAGCGGCTATTGGAGAACGCGGAACGACTATCCCCATTACCTGTTGTATCAGGACGGGGACAAAGCAAAGGAAACGCTGGAGAACTGGCAACCTACCGGGGCCAATCCCTTCTACGGCTCCATTGACGGCAGGTTTACCGCTCCGAAGGAGATTCACGCCCTGGGCAACGTCCCGCCTGGGAGCAAGGCCGTAGTTATCCATCCCAAGGTGCAGGAGCGCATGGAGCAAGACCCGGCCTACGCCCAGGAGATCTACGCAAAGATTGATACCTGGTTTGCCTTTGACGTGGCACGGAACGAGGCCATCCTGCCGGGATGCACAGCTGGTATGTCCCAGGCTGTTGCCATCGGTGAGGACGGAAATATCTGTAATGCCTGTTCTTCCAGCAGTGGCGGCGAGATCACCTACTCCAAGAGCGGCTCTGACGATAAAGAAAGCTGGTGGGATTTGCGTATGGCCCGCCACGCCGAATTTATGAAACTGGCGGTGGAGAAACAAATCCAGCGGCGTATGCAAGCCTCCGATCTGCTTGCTGCCAGTGCAGCAAAATCCCAGCTTGCCAGCATGATGAACAGCGGAAATCTGCAAGCGATTTTCGGTGACGA
>CAMWQV010000476.1 GCA_947176425.1 uncultured Clostridia bacterium | reverse complement strand
GATACGTTATTTTATAGCAAGTTTCATTATAATCATTTTCTCTACTTGTACTGAAACTGCCTGCCATGTAATAATTGGCTATCAGCTGATAGTTATGACTGACGTGATAAATATTGGAGGAATAAATAAAATGAAGAAACTTTTTTCTCTTGCACTGTCCATAGTTATGGGCCTGAGCCTGGTTGCCTGCGGTGGCAGCGGTGGCAGCAGTGGAAATAACGCTGACAACAATGCTGCATCCAGCACCAAGCTCATCAAGATCGGTGTGTTCGAGCCAGCCTCCGGCGACTCCGCTTCCGGCGGCAGGAAGGAGGCCCTGGGTATGCAGTTCGCCAACGCCGAGACCCCCACCGTGGAGATCGGCGGCGAGACATACAACGTCCAACTGGTTCGTGCCGACAACGGCTCCGACACCGATAAGGCCCTCTCTGCCGCCGCTGATCTGGTGGCGCAGGACGTGGCCATTGTCCTTGGCTCCTATGGCTCCAGCGTGTCCATAGCCGCCAGCGACACTTTCAAGGATGCTGGCATCGCCGCCCTGGGCGTGACCTGTACCAATCCTGCTGTCACCGCCGGCAACGACCACTACTTCCGCATTTGCTTCCTGGACGACTTCCAGGCCCAGGTACTGGCGAACTTCGCCATGGATAAGTTCAACGCCAAGACCGCCTACTGCCTGGGCGAGAGCGGCAACGCGTATGACGAGGGCTTGATCGCTTTCTTCAAGGAGATTTTTGAGGCCAACGGCGGCGAGGTTATCACGAACGTCTTTCCCTCCGACACCTCCGACTTTAGCTCCTACTTGAACAAGGCAAAGTCAGAGGGCGCTGACGTTATCTTCACCCCCGTATCCATTGCCTACGCCACTCAGATCATCGCCCAGGCCCAGGAGCTTGGCATCACCGCTCCCTTCCTGGGTTCCGACACCTTGGATGACAACATGGTTCTGGATGCTACCCTCAATGCTGGCATCCAGTTGTATGTGTCAACCTACTATCAGGAGGGCGGCGACCCTGCCTTTGATGATGGCATCAAAAACTATGTCAACTCCAACAACATCGCCCGTGATGATAACGGCGGCGATGACACCATCTCCGCTGTCTCCGCCATGGGCTACGATGCCTACTATGTAGCTCTGGAGGCGATCATGGCCGCTGGTTCCGCCGATCCCGCCGACATCCAGGCCGCACTGTCCGGTGTGACCTACACCGGCGTCTCTGGCGATATTGCCTTTGACGGCAACGGCGATGCGATCCGCGACACCGCCTATATCAAGCACTCCACCAACACCGGTGCCTGGGAGCTGGAGGCCATCCAGCAGGCGAACTAAACAGACAATTTACACCTATAATTTCCCTGGCGGAGTACACAACTCTGCCGGGGAAAAGGCATGTAGTTATATACGAATCGGAATCTGTACGGGTGAATCAAAGATATAGAATTGTGTCCATATTTATGATAATATATGGAATTAAGTAAGCAATAGAGCTTTGCCGCCAAGTTAGCGAGGAAGGAGCCCATTGATGACAGATAAACTTACTTTAGATACAAAATCACCTTATTGGGAAAATGTTCTTTTAACGGATTCAGGTTTTTACGATCCTTTTGATTTGTCCCAACCATTGCAGGCCATTATTGACAAATTTGCACATATGGTTGGAAAACCCTTTCATAAAGCACGAGTCTTATTCATTCCGGCAGCTGCTGTTGATGAGGAAGCAAAAACCATTGCAAACACTCTTAAAACTGAACTTTTATGGCTTGGCTTTTTGCCGGACAACATTACCACCTATGAATTGGACAGTAAAATGAGTGAGGAAATGGTAATGACATATGATGTTATGTATTTTACCGGAGGATGGTGCGCTCATCTTTTAGATGCGATTAAACAAACAGGTTTTGACAAAATTATTAGACATTTTGTTTTTGCCAACAAAGTTTATGTTGGTGTGAGTGCTGGCAGTATCATTGCAACTCCGAATATTATGGGATGTTTTGGAGATCCAAACAATCCGGAAACAGAGGGACTGTGCTTAATCAACGCTTACCTTGATTGTCACTGCAATATGAATCCGAATGCGAAGCCACAGGTATTGTCGCTTCCTCATATCATGCTTTCCACATATCAAGCACTGGCAGTCAGTTCTACTGGGTACGAATTGATCGAAGAAACTTATAGAAGTCATTACAAGGAGAAACTAAATGAAATATCCTAAAATGATTCTATTTAGATAATTCCCGATTTGTATGGGCGAATTAATGAAAAGATATATAATTATGTCCATATTGTGGAGGTAGTGATATGGTAAGAATTGCAACCGTGGAGGATACCGAACAATTAGGTGTTCTAAATGATGAGTTCAACGGAATAGGTGAAACAACGATTGATTGTATACGAGATTCGATCATAAACAATCAGCAGGAAGTTGTCATTGTCGCGGATGAGAATGGTATGTTAGTTGGATTTGTTTGTGTTCAGTTGAAAAAATCCTTCTGTTACAATTACTATATGCCCGAAATTACAGAAGTATATGTTGTTCCGGCGTATAGAAAAAAAGGAATTGCGAGTGAAATGGTTACTTTTGCTGAGGATTATTGTGCCAAGAATTATCCTCTTCATAGATATGAACTTCTAACGGGAAAGAAAAATATTGTTGCTCAATCTGTGTATGGTAAATTAGGATATGCAGATGATGGTGAGCTCCATTTATCAAAGCGAATAAAGAAATAAGGAATAGTTGAGGAGATAAATGAAATGATTCGATTAGCTGAGAAGAAAGATTTTCATCAGTTGGCAGAAATGAGATGGCAGCATTCTGCAGAAGATGATATTATACTTCTTGCGGATACAACTCGACAAACTGGAATTTATAGAGATAAACAGTTATAATGGTTTAGAAAGCGTGAAATTATATGAGAGCGAAAATGATTGATTATTTACTGCTTAACGCTAATCCCTCTATCCGGTACCGTGTTAAAACGGAAATTTTGAATCAGGAATTATTTGTTGAGGAGAAGGATCAATTACAGGCAGAGATCTTGAAAGAGCCAATTATCCAGACCATCATAGCCTGCCAAAAGGAAAACGGGTGGCTTGGAAACGGCTTTCACGGCCCGAACAAGAATGCAGGGCCATTTGAAAATCAGGAAGTTGGGACAAAATATCTCGGTGAAAAGCTTGTATATAAAGATACTCCAGTCTTGAAAAGGGCGATGGAAGCATTTGTTACAACCAGCCTGACGGATCTTTGTTATCGTACAAAAGGCA
>CAMWQV010000475.1 GCA_947176425.1 uncultured Clostridia bacterium | reverse complement strand
GTTGTCCGTTAATATTGCAGTCAGGAAAATGTAAGATTCAGGCCGGCCTTTTCAGCCTGTTCTTTCTGTAATGCGATATCGGAAATCACATAATGTTTTCCATCTTTAATATAATTCGTGCCGGTTTGAAAGAAATCGAAGTCTATGCAATGCTGCTGGCAGAAAGCTCTGAGCGACATAACCCACTCGTGATGAACCGGTCTTGCATCGGGTCCGTTTTCTCCAGAACATCCAATCCGTTCTATCCTGGATATATGCTTGTCCGCAAGCAGGCTTAAATTGATTTCCTCCAACATAGGGGCGCAGATGATGCCTCTGTGTTTCAGGGGAAGATCAGCAAGGACGGGAATGCGTTCAACCGCTCTGACGGTGTTTTCGCAGGTGGCGCTGATCATCACGTTGTTCCAGCCGTCACCCCAGTCCGGCGGCAGCCGTTCGGCTATCAGTTCAGGACGCTTGGTGATGATGTGATAGTACAGGCTCCGTCTGGCCCGCATCTGTTCCCAAGCGGCTTCCCTCCACTGGTCTGCTTCCGGCAGGAAAAAGTCGGAGGATAAAGAGACCATAACCAGCGAACCTGATTCCACCTTATACATTTTCCGCCGGTCCTTCTTTGTCAGAAGGTTGAATCTGGTCTTGTTTTGATGGATATCCTTCGGGTCTACGCCATATTCCCTGTCCTGCTGATACATATAGCAGTTCAGGCACCCTTCGGATACCTTGATGCATCCATGCCACGGGTTCCACATAATTCTGTCCATTGTTTTTCTCCGTTTCCTGCTGCACTTGGCTTTGGATTTACTTTATAATATGCGATTTGCGGATATAATATCAAAGTTTTTAGCAAATATAGAATATATTTTTCTCGATGCCACTATATGTTGTATGTCGGCGGAATGCAGCTTTATTTAGCATAGAAAAAAGACAGGCGCGCTGTTTTTGCACCTGTCTTCTTCCCGTTCCATTCCGTTACACCGCAAATTCAGCTCTATTATCTCATATTCCCTTATTCATTTATATAAGATATTATAGCATTTCTAAGCTGGTTTGTCAATCGTTTTTGCCGAAATTTCTGGGATTTTTCGTGATTTTCTCTCCTGTTTCCGGCTTAATTTTGCAATTCAGACACAAGCGAAAACACCACGGCCCAGCGCGTCCGATGCCCTATTTCCGTGCAGGTCGAAAGCGTGATTGTTGGACCGGAAATGTCCATGCCGGTCTTCTCTTTCAGTCGTTCCGTAAACCTCTCTTTATGGCTATCATCCATAGGCCCGAACTCATATGGTGCGCCATCCAGTTCCGTTTCAAATGCTGCGGAAAGCGCATACTGCCGGATAACACCCTCATAAAGAACATACATGACTGAATGCTCTCTCATAAACTGCTGGTCCTGATATTTCCGGATCTCTGCGAACATGGAACCATTCCGCATATTATGTCCGTAGATCACCGCGTTCCAGTCATCCAGCGAACTGCGGCAGTCCATATAGATTGCTCCGCAGGAGTTTTTTCTGCCGTCCCAGGCGTGTTTCAGGTAATATGCGTTATCTTTTGCCTGGAGCAAAGGATGTGATATGCCGGTGTCGGGGATTAATATCCATCCGATTACCTCCGGATTTACAGCCTGAAGCTCGTCCATGTTGACAAAAGAAAGCCATTCTATATTCGGGTCCGTAAGGACAGGGATATCATCAACAGGATTTAGCTGGCTTTCTCCGGAAGATGGCTGCGAGGGTTTGGGCAAAGCCGCCGTCTGGATGGCAGCCGCTGTGATTTTTTCATTCTCTTTATATGCGAACTGCTGTCGTACTATCGCCGCAGCTCCGAATAGCATTCCTGCGACGCACAGGATTATGGAAAGGATCTTGATAATTTTCTTTACAGACATTCTAAAATACCTCCTATTATGACAAAAGGGAGAGGCTTTTGGTGTAAGCCCCTCCCTTTGAGCAGTTATTACTTCTGCGTGTTTTTCTTACGCTCTGTGACTGCGAGAGCCGTGAGAGCAGCGGCGGAGAACAGGAAGATGATCATATAAACATACGTCGTATCGCCCGTTCTCGGAATATCGTTGGTGTCGGTAACAAGTTCGGGTTCGGGGGTGGGAATCGGAGTTTCCGGCTCTGTGACTACGTTCGGGACCGGAACAGGATCGGGGTCGGGAGTCGGGTCTGGAATGGTATAATCTTCGGGTTCAGGGATAATGTCAGGGACAGGCTCGGAAGGAACAGGGTCCTCCGGAATGGCGGGAACGGCAGGTTCGGGGACTGTGGGTACAGGATCTGCGGCGATCTTGCCTTTATGCCCGCTGTAGGTCTTAATGTCCTCAAATTTAATGTCCATTCCGATACGTCCGTCTTCGTCTTCGGTAAATTCGCCGAGGTAATCGAAGTCTCTGCGGAAGCTCTCTTCTTTGGACTCCCAGACCTCTTTCTCCATTACAATATGTACGGCGGGGTCTACTTCATAGCCGTTCGGCGCAACCGTCTCCTGCAGATAGTAGACAGTATCCTTCATCATAGCGTACAGGATTTCCAGTTTGCCGCCGATAGTCTGGATCGTGGATTCGGTGGGAACGAAGGTGTATGTGTGCGTGTCTGCGTCGTAGGAGCAGTACATCTTGACATCCATCTTCTCGCCGCTGTCAGAGTCGATGATTTCGTTGACGTGCCACAGATGGAAGGACGCCTCGGAGCCTGTAATGGGACGGCCGGTCTCGCTGTCGATTTTTTCAAGGGTAAACTCTCCGTCCATCTGCTCCAGGCTGACAGAATCATATTTGTATGTATGGTCGTTGTCGCTGGTCAGGAATACCTGGAATTTCTGGACATCTTCCTCCTCATCGCTGAGACCGGCGGAGGAATCCCATGCCCATTTCATGCCGTATTTTTCAGCAAGCTCAAGGCTGATCTGGGCGGTATACGCTTCCATGGAAGCCAGAGTGTCTTCGCTGACAGCGGGCTGACCGTCCTCGGAGGTCTTGTCAAGTTTGAAGGACAGGGTGTACTTCCCTGTTGTGCTGTCACAGGTAAATTCCCAGCTGATGCCGTCTTCCGTCACACCTTTGTCGCTGTATCGAACAGGAGATTCTGTGGGAGCAGTGTCGGAGTCTTCTGCGGGATTTTCCGGAGTTTCGTCGGGAGCGGCTGCGGCTTCTGGGGCCTCATCCGGACTGACTTCTCCGGCAATTTCTTCTGCTGCTTCTCCTGCCGTGTTATCCGAATTTTCCGGATCTGCGGCTTCGTCAGGAGTTTCGCCGGAAGCTGCTT
>CAMWQV010000474.1 GCA_947176425.1 uncultured Clostridia bacterium | reverse complement strand
CATGATAGTTGGTGACGATATAGCCGTCCTTGGTGATGATAAAGCCGCTGCCGGAGCTTGCGTTCTGGACTGCCTGACCGAATAAGTTGTAGCCCGCGGTGGAAGTGACGTTGATGCTGACGCAGCTGTTGACGTTCGCGCTGTAAATCTCAGGGAAGGTCAGTTTCTGGGACCCGGTAATATTGATGGTCTGCACTTCCGCGAGGCCCCGGTCCACCAGCTGCATCTGTGTCTCGCCCTTCTGGCCGGACCGCCAGTCCTGCACCAGCCAGCCAGCCCCGAAAGACATACTCAGCAGCAGCGCGGCGCACAGGACACCGGCCACGATGCGCCTGCCGGTTTTTTTCGGCTTCTGCGGCGGTTCGACATAAGGCTCCAGGGTAGGAATCGGTTCGCTGTAGTCGGGACGGTAGCGGTAATGGTACTCGTAGCTGTTTCTATCGTTATTTTCGTTATACATAGTAAATGACCTCCTAAGTTTGCGATCAATTTGCTTTTGTTTTCTTGTTGAGGATAGAATACAGTGGATTTATGACAAGATTATGAAGAAATTTTGCAAAGATTATAAACATTCGCTGAATTGAAGCTGAAAAAAACATCCTGTCTATACGAAAGACGCTGCGGGAAAAGACTCCCGCAGCGTTCAGTTTGTTTCAATTACCACCCTTTTATGTAACCGGGCAGATAGTTCAGGGGATTGACCCGCACACCGCCCTCTTTAATCTCATAGTGGAGGTGCGGGCCGGTAGAGACGCCGGTGCTGCCGGTAATCCCCAGCTTTTGGCCCTGCTCTACCACATCGCCCACTTTTACGGCGCGGCTGCTCATATGCGCATACAGCGTTGTATTGCCTGTCCCGTGCTGCACAACCACATAGTTGCCATAGGAGCTGTCATATTTGGAAATCGTGACAACGCCCGATTTGGTTGCTTTTACGGTTGTCGTGGTGCCGACGCCGCCGATGTCCACGCCTTTATGGTTCGTAGACGCGCCCTTAAAGCCCAGGTTCCGGGAACCCATCGGGGACGTAATCCGCTTGCTTACGGATTCCGGCCAGATATATCCGCCGGTGGTGGCGGTCCAGTCAACCGAAGCCGAGGGGGAAGAAGACCCCGCCGCTGCCGCTGCTGCCGCCGCTCTTTCTTGCGCTTCCTTTTCTTTCCTTGCTTTTTCCGCCGCCGCAATCTGTGCTGCAAGCTCCTTTTCCTTCTGGAGCATCTCAGCGTCAATAGCGGCTTCCGCGGCTTCTTTCTGCTTCAGCAGCTTTTCGGACGCTTCCACATCGTTTTGCAGCTGAACAACCAGTTCATTTGCTTCTTTGCGCTTGGCGGCAAGGGTCGCTTTCGCGGCTTCCAGTTCCGCCTTTGCCTCCTCTGCCTCTGCAAGCAGCTGTTCCTGATACAGCTGCTTTGCCTCAATACCGGCGCGCAGGCGGCGCAGGCTGTCCAAAACATTCTGGTCGTAATTCATGACCTCCTGCACGTCAGAAAGACGGCTCAGCAGGTCAGAAAAATCAGTCGCTCTGAACAGCACGGACCAATAGGATGTTGTACCGGCTTCCTCCATTACCCGCGCCCGCTCGCAGAACAGCGCGTACTGTTCCGCCTCATCCTGAATGTTCTGCTCCAGCTCCGCGGCAATCTGCTCCAGCATCGCTTCATAACTGGCAATCAATGCCTCGGTGCTAGTGATTTCCTGTTCTGTCAAAGCAATCTGGTCATCCAGTAGCTTTCGTTTTTCGATTGCGCTGTCCACATCGTCCCTGAGTTTGGCGATTTTGGATTCTACATCTTTCCGCTGGCTGACGATCTCAGTCTTGTTCTTTTTCAGCTTGTCGATATCACTCCGGCTTACTGCCTGTGCCGTTGAAATGATAATCGGCTGTGCTTCCGCCGGGACCAGCGCCAGCAGCAGCAATACTGCCAGCAGCACTGCGGTCAGTCTTCGACGTTTTGTCATGTTGTATACCGTCCTTTCTCTTGCCGTTTGGCTCTGTCTTATACCTGTAAAAATCTGCGTATCGCGGAAAGGCTCCCGCCCACACCAATCAACATACCGGACACCGCGAAGATGACCGCTACATACACCCACATCTGTTCAAATGGTACCACAGAAATCAAATTAATTGTGTCGTTACTTGCCACCGCCCGTGATACCGCTTCATAAAGTCCCCACTGAAGGAAAAAGCCGATTACGGAGGAAAACAGTCCCATCAAAAAGCCCTCGTAAACGAACGGCCAGCGGATAAAGCTGTTGGTTGCGCCAACCATTTTCATGATAGCAATTTCGTCCCTGCGGTCGAAGGTGGTAAGTTTGATGGTATTTGCCATAATGAACACAGACACAACAAACAGCACCGCGATCAGTACGATACATACGATACCGGCAACATTGCGGATGGTAATAAACCCCGCCGCTTCATCCTCATAAGCCGTCACGTTGCCTTCGCCTATTCCCGGCACATCTTCCAGGGCTTTTTTGGTTTGTGACATATATCCGATGTCCTCCAGGTCGATTGCAAACCGGTGCCGGAAATTATCGTCCGGGACGCCCTGAAACAGTTCGTTATTTTCATAGCGGGAACGAAACACGAGGGCAGCTTCTTCATTGGAGATAAAGGTCACTTTCGCCACATTGTCAATCGCCATTAAGTCATCCTCCAGCGCCCGCGCCTCCTCCTCACTGAGTTCCTTGTCCACAAACGCCAGCATTTGATTCTGTGACTCCAGCTCGGCCAGCATAGCGTTTGCGTTAACCGCCACCAAAGTAAACGTCCCCATAATCAGCAGACAGGCTACCGTAATGCCGACAGCGGCAAAGGACATAAAGCCGTGGCTGAACATATTGAACGCGCCCTCCCGGGCAAAATAGAACAGGTTATGCTTACTCACTGCAATTTCCTCCCATAGTACCCCTTTCCGTCGCCGACGACGCGGCCCTGCTCCAGCATGATAACCCGCTTGTCGAACCGGTTGACCAGGTCTTTTTCGTGGGTCACGACCAGCACCGTCGTACCCAATGCGTTGATGCGTTCCAGCAGGCGCATGATCTCCAGGGACCGCGCCGGGTCCAGGTTGCCGGTGGGCTCGTCGGCGATGATGGTGCTGGGATTGTTCAGCAGGGCGCGGGCAATGGCCACACGCTGCTGCTCGCCGCCGGACAGTTCTGACGGCAGACGGCGGCTTTTATTTTCCAGGCCCACCAGCCGCAGGCAGTAGGGGATGCGTTTTTTAATTTCCTTTGGTCCCGCGCCCACTGCACGCATGGCAAAGAC
>CAMWQV010000473.1 GCA_947176425.1 uncultured Clostridia bacterium | reverse complement strand
ATAATCTAACTGTATTTCTTGTGTCTTCATACACTCAAGTATACAACAAACGACAGGTTCTTTCCAAGCCCTGCCGTTTGTTTTTCGGGCTGTTTTGAGACAGCCCCTGGATGAATGAGCAGAAATATTTCAATAAATCCGAACCCCAAGCGTATCCTCTCCGGGCTTCTAGCCTTGATCCTGCTATTCCTGATCGTTGTACCGGCCCACGCCGCAGACATCACAAACTACGGAGACGCGCAGGACCATTGGGTTTACGAAGCCCTGACCTGGGCAGTAAACGAGGGTGTGGTAGTAGGTACATCCGAGAATAAGATCGACCCGGACGGCTACCTGACCCGCGCTCAGATGGCCGTTATGATCGACCGGCTTTTCGGCACTTACAAAAGCGCGGATATTTCCCGCTATACGGATGTGACCCGTGGGAGCTGGTACTATGACTACATCGCCCAGGCGGTGAACATGGGAACCTTCAACGGCTATTCCAACGGTTCAAAATGAACCGTTGCCCTCATCACACATAACTCGCGCTCGTATCGCTGATGATACGAAAACCAGCGAGAGCTATGTCATGCGGGCTGGCTGGTATGCCCAGGGTGTGGATGCCGCCGAAGAAGCCCTTCCCGGTATCAAGCAGGAAATTCTCACAGGCGCAATCAAGCCTACGGAGACAGCGGTAGCCGCTATCGCAAAGGCAGAACCAGCGGAGCGCCCCCAGCTTGCCGCCGCCCTAAAAAAGCCCAGAGGCAGTACAAAGCAGGGACCTAAAAAGCCCCAGCCTGTTTATCACAAAGCACCTCCGGTCGGTTCAAAGAGGGCCGAGATGCAGAAGATCGCGGAAATATCGGCTGAGATGGAACGGGACAAGGAACCCAGCACCGAGAAAAATGTACTCTGCTCCCTGGATGGCGAGATTGACTCGTTCATGGAGCTTTTCGACCACATTTTTCAGGAATATCCGAGGCTTTTATCGGACGGTCATTACAGGCAGGAACTTGTCCAGACCATGCAGAAACTGAAACAGTATATTACAGGGCCTTCGGTTTTCTGACAGACAACAAGGAGGTTCAAAATGTCCAACAAAATTTATAAGACCGGCATTTATGCCCGGTTGTCCAGAGACGATGATAAGTCAAAAGTACATAAACTTGAATCATTTTCATCCGACACTGTTGAACGGTGTCGTTTTTTCTATTGAAGCGCTCCAACGAACTTGTAGTAGATCGTGATGATCTTTTCCTTGCCCTTGCGGTAGCGGCCCATATCCGGCGTTTCGTAAATCGTGATGCGGTCAATCAATTCGTTGAGCATGAACCTGTCCAATTCCTCGAAGCTGGTGTACTTTCGGATGAGTTTTGCAAAACGGTCAATGTCGGCTTCTGCGTCCCGTACCTTTTCCAATGACCTCTTGATGCTCGTGATTGTAGCCTTGAGTGCCGCCTTCTCATCATCGTAATCAGAGATGAACATGGAAAAGATATGATCCGGCAGCTTGCCGCTGAGGTTGTCCTCATAGGTACGTTTCAACTTCACATCCAACTCGGCAAGCCGCTTTTCTGCCGATGCAAGTTCTTTCTGCATTTTGGACACGCGTTTCTGTTCGTCCGCACATTTTAGCTCCAGCAGCTTTTGGGTGGCCTGTTCCCGATCCTCGCTGAACAGAACCGCATTGCGTTTGATGTCCTCCCGCACAACCTCATACAACATGTTATAGTTGATGTAGTGGGTAGAGCAGGCAATCGTTCCGATGGCTTTGCTTTTTGCACAGGAAAAATAGACGTATTTTCTCTTTTGTGCGTAGCCCTGTCTCATCGCAGAACCACAGGCTTCACAAAAGAACAGGCCGGAAAACAGGAGCGGCTCAGAGGGATCTGTGCAAATCTTTTTCCGTGTTTTCAACTTTGCCTGCGCTTCTTCAAACAGTTCGCGGGAAACAATCGCTTCGTGCATATTGGGAACGACGATCCATTCATCTTTAGGACTATAAATGAGCAAAACTGTATTATTGCACAAATTTGTTTTCTGTACAAAGACAGAATAGTTTTGTTTGTTCTCGATTATCGTAAAACGGCAGAAATTTTTGTGTATTTTTCTAAATTTGCTCATTTATAGTTTAGGAATAGGTTCCCGTTTTTTGCTGCGGTGGGAGGGGGTATACTGCCGCCCCTGTACCATACTGCCCACATAGATTTCATTCTTCAGCATGAACTGTACGTAAGTCCGCGTCCAAAACCCCTTGCGGACAAATTCGCCGTCGGTGTCCGGATTGTGTTTGCGAAATCTGTTGTACTCTTTGGGAGACAAAATGCCATCATTGTTCAGCGTTGTGGCGATGCTCATAGCGCCCATCCCCGCCGCACACATCTCAAACATACGCCGGACGATGGGAGCAGTTTCCTCATTGACAATCAGCTTGTGCTTATCATCGGGATGCCGCAGATAGCCGTAGGGGTCCAGCGATCCCAAGTATTCGCCGCGCTTTGCTTTGGTATGGAGCGTGGATTTGATTTTTTTGGAAATATCTCTTGCGTACATATCGTTCGAGATATTTTCATTAAGTAGGGAAATTGATTTTACCCAATATAGCCTACAAACTTGTAATAAATGCGGATTTCCCGCTCTTTCATCCCGTCTACGATACGCCGCTCACCAACTTCAATCTTGTCAACCAGCCGGAGAAGGGTTTCGCGGTCAAGCGTTTCCAGATTGCGGTATTGCCGGATCAGGCTGACCCATTCCTGTACATCATTCCGCACGGTCTGGCTTTCTTCCATTTGCTGCTCCAGTTTTTGAAGCTGTTCGGATTTCTCAGACCGTTCCTTCTGATACTTTTTCATCAGTTCTATGCAGACCGCTTCAGGGATAGCACCCTTTACCTTGTCCTCATAGATATTTTGCACCAGCTTCTCCAACTCCACAAGCCGCTTCCGGATAGCCTTGATGGTCTTCTTTGCGGCAGCATCCTCCTGCGCACTCTGGCTCTGCATACGTGCAGTCATGCGTTGAACCATTTCTGTCTCCCGGCAGTGCGCAATCTCCGCTTTGGTACGAATATCGTCCAGCACCAATTCTGTCAACGGTTTCAAGTAGATGGTATGTGTGGAGCAGGCGGTATGACCGCTTCTTGAGTAGGTACCGCACATATAGGATTCATAGATCATCACCGTGCCGCTTTTCCGCTTATGCTTCTCTGTCTGATGCCGCATCGCAAAGCCGCAGTCCATACAGTAGAGCATCCCGCCAAACAAGCTGATTTCATTCAGCCTGTTTATCC
>CAMWQV010000472.1 GCA_947176425.1 uncultured Clostridia bacterium | reverse complement strand
GGACTCTATATCCGCCCGGAAGACGCGGCAAAACTGGGACAGCTGGTTCTGGACGGCGGCGTCTGGAAAGAGAAACGCCTGCTGAGTCAGGACTATCTCTCCGCTGCCCTGACCCCTCATGCCGTCCCCCCGCCTGCTTGCGGTGATTTTGACTATGGCTACCAAATCTGGGTCGGACGGCGGGAAAATACCTTCTTATTTAACGGTATGCTGGGGCAGAATGTCCTGGGATTTCGTGACACCGGTTTTTTGGTCGTCACCAATGCCGGTGAAGATACCGATTTCCAGGAGAGCCGCTATTTTGAGATCGTCAGCCGGTATTTTGGCGGCGCGTTCCCGGACTGCCTCCCCGAAAACCCTGCTGCGGCGTCCCGTCTGGAGGATACCGTCCGCGGCCTCTCCGACTACTCCAATCAGCCGCTGACTGTGGACCAGCTTCCAGAAAGCAAACAGTTTTTGAACCGGGTCTTTTCAACAAACGATCCCCGTGCCGCGGCCGTGGGATTGCTCCCCCTGCTGCAGCAGGGGCTTCATAACTGCTATGCCTCGGGAGTGGAATCTTTGGCTGTCAGCGTAAAGAACGGCCTGCCGGAATTGATCTACAGGGAAAAAAACGCGGTCTATCGTTTTTCCGTCGGCTTGGGCGTCCCCGTGGTCTGCGAACTGGATTTTCAGGGCGACGCCTATCAGGTCGCGGCCCTGGGGCGGTTTACCCATGATGAAGAAGAACGCCCCGTCTTTTATATCCGCCTGAATTTCCTGGAAACTCCCTCGGTCCGTATTCTGAAACTGATCCTGGACGGCGGCAGCCTCCTGCTTCGCCAGACGGAAACGCCCGGTGTCCCCTACGTCTATCGAAAACTCAGCCAGGCGGCGCAGTCCGCCCGCTATAAGCCCCTGCTCCTGGTGGCGGCCGGCGGTACGGAGGACGATTTCCTGCGCTATAAAACTTTACAGATGCTGGCCCCGGAAGTGCCTTTTCAGCCCGCTTAAATGACTGACCGCGGAGGACTGTTATAACTGTCCTCCGCGGTTTTCATAAGTTTTTATAACTGAAATCAGCCGTTTGCCTGGGGCAGCTGGGCCAAAGATTTCGCGATATCCTCATCAGTGGGGACATGGTTGATCATTTCGCCGTTGTGGTATTTCTCATATGCCACCAGGTCAAAATAGCCCGTTCCCGTCAGACCAAAGAGGATGGTTTTTGCCTCGCCTGTCTCTTTGCACTTCATCGCTTCGTCAATTGCCGCCCGGATCGCGTGGCTGCTTTCCGGCGCGGGCAGGATGCCTTCCACTCGGGCGAACTCCTCCGCCGCCTCGAACACGTCCGTCTGCCGCACTGATACCGCTTCCATATAACCGTCCGCATACAGCTGGCTCAGGATGCTGCTCATGCCGTGGAACCGCAGGCCGCCCGCGTGGTCCGCCGAGGGAATGAAGCTGCTGCCCAACGTGTACATCTTCGCCAGCGGACAGACCATGCCCGTATCACAGAAATCGTATGCGTATTTGCCCCGGGTAAAGGAGGGGCAGGATTCCGGCTCTACCGCTATGATACGGTAATCCGCTTCCCCGCGGAGTTTTTCGCCCATAAACGGTGCAATCAAACCGCCCAGGTTGCTGCCGCCGCCTGCACAGCCGATAATAATATCCGGTTTTACTCCGTACTTATCCATGGCAATCTTGCTCTCCAGACCAATCACCGACTGATGCAGCAGCACCTGATTCAGAACGCTGCCCAGCACGTAGCGATAGCCGGGATTCGACACCGCCGTCTCCACCGCCTCGCTGATGGCGCAGCCTAAAGACCCGGTTGTGCCGGGAAATTCCGCCAGAATCTTTTTGCCCACCTGGGTCGTTTCCGACGGGGACGGCGTGACGCTGGAACCATAGACCCGCATGACCTCACGGCGGAACGGTTTCTGCTCATAGGAACATTTTACCATATATACTTTGCAGTCCAGCCCCAGATACCCGCACGCCATCGACAGCGCCGTTCCCCACTGGCCCGCGCCCGTTTCCGTCGTCACGCCCTTCAGTCCCTGCTCCTTTGCGTAATACGCCTGAGCAATGGCCGAGTTCAGCTTGTGGGAACCGGAGGTGTTGTTGCCCTCGAATTTGTAATAGATTTTTGCCGGTGTGCCCAGTTTCTTCTCCAGACAGTAGGCACGTACCAGCGGGGACGGACGGTACATTTTATAAAAATCCCGGATTTCCTGCGGAATGGGGAAAAATGCCGTATCGTTATCCAGCTCCTGCCTCACCAGCTCCGCACAGAATACGCCTTCCAATTCCTGCGCCGTCATCGGCTCACCGGTTCCCGGATTCAGCAGCGGGGCCGGTTTGTTCTTCATATCCGCCCGGAGGTTATACCAGGATTTCGGCATCTCCTCCTCGGAGAGATAGATTTTGTAAGGGATTTCGCTCATGTTCATGACTCCTTTTCGATAAATTGGGACATAGCAAAACGCCTCTGTCCCTAGCTCGTTTCTGCTGGGACAGAGGCGGAAAAAATATCCTCTGCGGTGCCACCCGGCTTGACGCCCTCTCTCTAAAAAGGCGTCCACTCATTGCGCACGATTGATTATGCGCCGGTTTTTTTAACGAAGTCCCACTCCGGCCTCCCTACTGGCGTACACTCCGCGTTGGGTCGGCCCTCGAAAGCCCATTCGTCCGTACCATCCCCCGCCGCGCTTCCACCTCCCGCAGCTCTCTGTCCGGGTACCTGTCCGGATTACTTACACTTTCTCAACGGTTTCGTGTATTATAACCTATC
Source organism: uncultured Clostridia bacterium (assembly GCA_947176425.1). Classification (GTDB taxonomy): domain Bacteria; phylum Bacillota; class Clostridia; order Oscillospirales; family Oscillospiraceae; genus Pelethomonas. The sequence goes on along the minus strand of CAMWQV010000472.1, from coordinate 505 downwards.
CGCTCGAAACTGTCAAGAGGGAATTTTCTTGAGTTTCGGCTAAAAAGTCTCAGCGATCCAGCCCAAAGTGCTGTGCCTTTTGCGTGGCAGCCGGTATTTTGTTAAATTCCGATTTATCTTCGTTACCATCTGAAAGTCCTATATTTTCAAGGCTTTTCGCTTGCTAAATGCTCAAATCTTTTGTATTTTCCCCTGTTTTTGCCCTTACAAGCTTCCTCTACTAATTGGACTTACAATATGTATTGCTTAATATCCCCAACAAATTGATTACCACACCGAGCCAATTCGCCAAGAACACGGTCTATTCCCGTTTCACTTTTATACCAATTATCTTTGGTGATGTTATAGCAGTGTACAGGGCACACTTTTATGTCCACATTAGGAAAGGCCAGTTGATATAACATAAGACACCGCCGAGCGTGAAATGCTTTGCAGACAATCAACGCTGTTTTAATATCAACACCTCTTTTGTCAACTACCTCTCGTGACAGGAAAGCATTATCAC
>CAMWQV010000471.1 GCA_947176425.1 uncultured Clostridia bacterium | reverse complement strand
ATCACTGAGTCCCGGCACTCTGCCAGCCAGCGGCGGAGGGTATCGTCAGGGCGGGGTACGGAACGGGGGGCCAAGGTATAATCCAGGTCGCACAGCAGCAGGCTGATATTCTGGGAACGCAGGAATTGAGGTGTGATATCGGTATAGCGGTCGAAGACAAGGTCCGGAATGAGGGAAAAAGGCATAACGTCCTCCATAGTCGCATAATATGTGGATCAGTATAGCATGATTTTGTGAATTCCACAAGGGGGGACTTGTTCGTGCAGATTATTTTAGCCGCCGCGCCGGACTGTCTGCGGGAAGCGATGCGTTTTACGGGACAGATAGCCCATGTCGCGTACCGGATTGATCAGGAGGGACGGCTGTCCAGACAGAACCTGCTGCGTACCCGCGGCGGTCTGATGGCGCTGGGGGACCAGGGCTGCGGCATAATACGGGATGCCCGGATGCTGTGCCGCAACGTTTGGCAGGAATGCGGGAACCGTGGTTTTTGGGGGGTGGCGGCGGATTTTGAGGAGAAGCCGTCACAGGATAAAATTGCGTTTTTGGAATCATTAAGCAGGATTCTCGGCAGAAATCGAATGCGGTTATTTGTACCGGAGGCATACGGCAGCGCGGTACCCCAGGCGTATGTGCTGATCTGCACCGCCATCTCCGGCGGGACGCTCCGGCAGCGTTTAAACGAGGCTGCGCAGTCGTTTGGACAGCAGCGGATTGCGCTGGACCTGCAAAGACTGAGGATGTCGTTTCCGCTGCCGTGTCCGGAAGGGGAGGGAAGACCTCTAAGCAATACGGAACTGAATACAATGCTGCGGGAACGAAACCCATCGATTTTTTATTCCGGGGACCTGTGCGCAAAGTATTTTACTTACACGGAAAACAATGAGAGCCGCTTTATTTTGTTTGATGACGCTGATACGCTCCGGCGTAAAATGCAGCTCGGTCAGGAAATGAATTTGCCCGCGGCATTTTTGATGTATCCGGAAGTTGCTGACCTGCTGCCTGCGCTGTTTCGCCGGTAAACGTTCTGAAAGCCTCAAAAGTTCCCTGCCTAAAGGACTTTTGAGGCTTTTAAGATTAGATATTATTTACTTCCGCATATCCAGTTGAAGAGTAATGCCATCATTCAACTTTTTCTCCCAGGGCTTCTGCTCCACTAATTTCAGCGTCAGTTCGGCCTTAAACAAATCGCCGTCCACACTCACCGCAAACGAACCACCCATAAGATCCATCAAGCTTCTGGCGATATTCAAACCTAAACCGCTGCCTTCCGTATGTCTGGAGGCGTCGCCTCTGACGAACCGCTCCATCAACTCACCGGCGGTCACATTCAGCGGGTCACGGGAAATATTTTTTACTGTCAGCAGCGCCATATTATCCCGCGTCCCCAGATCCACATACACCCGCGTCCCGGCCATCGCGTACTTGCACACATTACTGAGCAGATTATCCAGCACACGCCACAGCAGGCGTCCGTCTGTCAGCGCAATCAGATTCCCCTCATAGGTATTGACAATGACCTCCAGTTTTCCGGCGGCCAGCCGTTCGTCGTAATCGCCCACTGCCTGATGAATGATCTCATTGACCACAATCGGCTCCAGATTCACCGTCACATTGCCTGTAGACGCCTTGCTTGCTTCCACCAGGTCTTCCGTCAGTTTCTTCAGGCGGCTGGACTGCCGGTCCAATACCATCACATATTCTTCAGCGGCAGGGGGGAGAGCTTCTTTTTTCAGCAGGTCTACATAATTAACGATACTGGTCAGAGGCGTCTTGATATCATGGGATACATTGGTGATCAATTCTGTTTTCAGCCGTTCCGAACGCATCCGCCGCTCTACGGCCTCATTCATACCCTCGCCGATCTGGTTGAGGCATTCCGCATGGGTTTTCACATCCCAGAACAGTTTTGTAGTATCCAGTTTTGCTTCCAGATCACCGGCGGCCAGGGCTTTTCCCATGTCTTTCACCAACTGGAGCTGACGGGACAGCCACGCCGCGCCTGCCACTAACACAATATCCAGCAGCAGCGTGATTGGCAGAAAAAATGCGCCGTCATAGGAGAGAAATATCACCAAAATCAAGAACGATTGGAGCAGCAGCACCCCGCCAACCGCAAGGACTGTCCGCCATGTCATGGGGAGGATACGGACAAATTCCATCACGGTGGTCCAGCATCTCCACCAGATGTTCCGGCACCAGCGGAATATTCCGTAACAAATCGTATTCCGCCACCATTTCCCCAGTTTGAACCGGGTGGCCAGGGTCAGCAGCGAAGCCAGAAGCAAACTCCCGGCTGCCAGAAACGACAGTACCAGAGGGGCGATATAGATCAGCAGGGGAGCGTAACGGTTGCTGTAAAGGACCTGATCGCACTGCACGAGTACAACAACCAGCAGTATGACAACGCATACAAGATACAGGTCCAGAGGGACACGGTCCTGCCAGTTAGGAAAGATGCCATTCTGACTGGCACGATGTCCGGCGGCGCAGAGGAGAAAGATCAGCATTGCCAAAGCGGTGAGCAGAGAAAGAACAGTGATGACCGCAGTTCCGCCGTAGTGAAAGGAATGGATAAATTGATACAGAGAAAGATCACGCTGAAAAACGCTGCTGACTGGGATATCTTCCCGCAGAAACCCAACGACCGTATAATACCCTGTTTCAGCGCTGGAACGTTCTATACGGGAAGAAGTCTGATAAGCTGGCTCCTGCGGGATATCAGACCAGACGCCAACTAGCCCCCCCTCTGCCGGTTCCCCGTCATACACCTGCGCGGAAAAACCGGCATAGAGATTGCTCAAGCGGGCCGCGCTGTAGCCGGACGGTTCAAGTATCTGATTCAGGGTGCAGAGCATCGCGTCATTGATATTGTTCAGGAACAGCGGGTCCTCCTCATAGCTGTTGTATGCGCCGTAGCCATAGGACTGCGCGATGACTACACCGCCGAAAACCAGCGTAAACGCAGTAGAGATCACCAGCAGAAGAATCGCCGCACACTTTGCAATCAAATTCCCGCGCAGATCACGCTTTATCATAAAACAGACCTCCATTCAGACAAAACCAGTTACGGCTCGATCTTGTACCCCAGACCCCAGACGACTTTCAGGTACCGCGGGTCGGACGGATTGATCTCCAATTTTTCCCGCAGATGCCGGATATGCACCGCCACCGCCCCTTCGGAACCGAAAGCGGCTTCATTCCATACCTGTTCATAGATTTGTGCGGAGGAGTAGACCCTGCCCGGATGCCGCATCAGCAATAAAAGAATATTGTACTCAATAGGTGTCAGAC
>CAMWQV010000470.1 GCA_947176425.1 uncultured Clostridia bacterium | reverse complement strand
ATCATTTCCGTAAAGCCGGGACGCTGGAAATTCGCGCCGCTCCACCCATCGTCCAAATACGACTTCTGGATGGTAAAGATTCTGCTATATTCACCTAAACAGGGGCGGCATCAGCTCAAAGACTGACGCCGCCCTGCTATCATTATTACTCTGCTTACGATCAGCTATATATATTCACTATTTCGCGCTGATGCTGACCATTTTGTTGCTCCATCCCGGAACAACAGGGTTATTTTCTACTGCGCTGACGAAATCATCGGTATAGGTGATGTAGCCGACGGGGGTGTATTCTGCGGGAATTTCGGCATCGTGGTAGAAGAGGATAATGCGGTTCGGATGGGAGTAGTAAACTTCTCCGCCCTTTTCCGAGGTAATGGATTCACGGAGGTCCGTAATGCTGTAACGACGGTTGACATCATAGAATTGGAACTTCTCCCAGTTATCATAGCCATCATAGTTGTAGATCGGGAGATTCCAGTCGGCAGTTCCCACATGGCGGGCAATGTCCTCGGCGGTCTGATTATCGTAGAGATAAAGGGTAAAGCTGTCGCTGCTGCCAAAGCGTACCGACAGTTCTTTGCCGGAAAGCGCACGGCTGGCATTTGTCTGGCTGCTGGCCAGGGCATCGTAAAGAGCGGCTGCAACTTCGGCACGGGTGGCGTTCCGGGGGTTGGAGTCACCGGGCCAAGTGGGATTTTCACCCTGGAACCGGCGGATGATAACAGTAAGCTGTACTTTCGTCACAGGGTCATTTGTTCCAAACATATTGTTGCCATACCCCTGGAGGATACCCTCCTTAGCGGCCCAACGAGCGCCATTGCTATACCACTGGCCTGACCTCACATCACTGAATGTGGGCGCGCCGGAAACAGAGGGGGAACCTTTGGCACGGTGGAGAACCGTAGCCAGTGTGGCGCGGGTCAGAGTTCCGCTGGGGTTGAACTTGCCGTCGCCAACGCCGTTCATCAATCCCTGCGCCACGCACCATTCCACAGCAGTGGCGTATGAGGCGGAAGATGGCACATCGGTAAAGCTGCCGGCGGCGTGGGCTGCGGGGATACAGAGGGCAAGGACAAGTAAGAGAGCTGCGAGTTGTTGAAGTTTTTTCATGTTGCGAACCATTCCTTTCTTATTCTGCAATGAGCAGGGTTAAATTGGTTGTTTTTATCTTCCTGGCAGCTAACCAGGCAAAGACAGTAAAGAGAAGGGTCACCACTCCAGCCGGAAGAAGAACGCTGCTCCAGGTTGGGTGTGAAACAAAATTGCTGATCCCCGCCAGCTTCATCACCGAGGATACCAGCGGATCGGTAAGCGCCTGGGCAAAAAGGACACCAGCGACAGAACCAAGAACAGCCACCATGCCAAATCGGAGGGCAAAGGAAGCTCTCAGCTGGCTGTCAGAAAAACCAATAGCTTTGTAGATGCCGATGTCCCGCTGCTCGGCGGTTAAAATCTTGCTGCCGGTCATCACGGTAACGACCAGGATAAAGGCCACTACCATAACATACATAAAGGCCACAAGCGCGTGCATCGCAGCTAAAATCCCCATCAGGCCGGGCCAGGTGTTCTCATGGACATGAACGTCGCCGCCGTAGGCTTCCTCCAATTCCTGGGCAATGACAGTCTTGACATCGGAGTCGGAGAAAAAGTAGTGATGACACCAGATTTGAGGATCATCCCAGCCGATTTTCAGATAACCCTCCCGGCTTAGACCCACGGTGTCGCCCATGTCGTTTGCGCAGGAGTAGATACCGGTGATGGTGTAAGTATCGCTGTCGGTGCCGCCGGAAACGGTGACGGTATCTCCAATGCCCACGCCGAAGTCGGAAGCGATAAACTCGGTAATCACGATCTCATTGTCACCCGCGCAGGCCCGTCCCTCCATGATGTGGAAACGTTCCGGCTGATCGGTGACATTGGCGGTGAAGTCCACGCCGTTGACCACCACGCTCTGCATGGCAAGGACATAATGTTCGGTAATTTCAGCGTGTTTCAAGACAGTTTTTTCAGCTTCATCTATGGTCAGGGTTCCGAAACACTGAACACCCAAATCATGGTCGGTGGGATTAAAAGCATCCATCATGCCCTTGCCGTCAGGGCCGAGCCAACCATCCATCCGCCCAATCATGGAGGCAAAAAACACCAGCAGAACCGCCACCAGGAAAGCGCTGATATATTTACCCTTTGCCGTCAGCAGCTGGCGCAGCGCCAGACTCAGCGTAAGGCTGCCACCCTGGATTGCCGGGACTTTCCCCAGCTTCCCGGCGGCTCCGGATGCTTCGCCCCGAATGGCACGCATGGGAGTAATACTGCCAATTTTGCCGGTTTTTATGGTAATAAAACCAGCCAACAGCAGTATAACCAGCAGAAAAGCCCCGGCGCAGGAGAGGACGGGAATACCGGTTGGAATGATGATGCCGGTAGTGGTAAGGGTGGCATCGCAGACCGTTCTGCTGACAACGGGCGTTAGCGCAAGCCCCAGAATCACTGCCGGGAGGATAGCGGCCCCGTACTGCATAAGCTGCATCTGTCGGAGGTTACTGCTTGTGAACCCCATCGTTTTCAAAATGCCCATGTTCACATAGTCCGCTTCAATCGTACTGCCGATAGAGTGGCTGAGGGCTACAAAAACCGTGACCAACAGCACAATCACAAAGGCGATTAACAGCCCGCTGAAAGCGTTGTGCAGAACGAGCATAAACCCCCGGATGGCCTCAAAACTGTGGACAAATTCCGTATAACGCGGCAGGTCTGTCCCCTGGTTAATCACGCTGTTAAACTCCGACGCGGTGAGAGTACCATCACCGGCAATGTGGAGCATAACCCCGGTCCGGCCCAGGGCATCGATCCCGGCATTGGCGATAACGGCGGCTTGTTCGTTATAGTCCGACTGCGAGATCAGGAACCCTTTCATGCCGATCATGGAGCTTCCCATTATTGGGGCCTCGTAAAACCCGGCCACAGTATACCGCACAGTCCCCCCGGCACGGGCAATGGGAAAGTCGATGCCGTCTCCCAGCTTCACGCCAAACATAGAAATCATAGAGGGCGGCACATAAACCGTTCCAGGCGCAATCTCAGCCGGTTCGGGCTGGTAGCCGGAGAGGTCATCGTTAAAAAAGCGATAGCGTCTGGGTGAGTAAGCAATGAGCTGCCCTTCGCTGTCCGACTCCTGACCGTCAAATTCGTAGTTGGTAAAGATAAGCTGCTGGCTATCTACCGAGTAAACTTCATCCAGAGCCATGATTTGGCCCGCCAGCGTTTGCGGGTCCTCCATCCCGGAGGCCCAGGCCGTGACCTGAC
>CAMWQV010000469.1 GCA_947176425.1 uncultured Clostridia bacterium | reverse complement strand
TGCTTTGTAATATATTTTATTACAAATTATCACGACTGTCAAGCCCTTATTCCTTCACTTGCAGCAGTTCTAAGGGGTTTCTGCCAGTCAAGATGGACGCGCTGACCGCCGAGCCAAGGACAGCCGCCGACAGGTACAGCGCCGCACACAGGCCGGATGCGCCCAGCAGACCTGCCAGCAGTTCCGGCTGTGTCCGCCGGATGTAAAGCAGGATGCCCAGCAGTCCCATCAGCAGCCCTGCGGTACTGGTCAGCGCCGTCTGGAACGCCAGCATAACAGAGCTTCTTAACCTGGAGGTACCCAATACCCGCATAATCGCCGCTTCCCTGGCGGAAGTCATCACGAACAGCACCGCAAGCCCCGCCGCCACCAGCAGCGACAGCACCAGCGTGACAGGATACAGCACCCGCATCAGCTTGATGCTGTTCTCCAGCGGGGCCACGGCAAGCCGCAGTTCCTCATCCCAAATCAGCGCCCGCAGAGCCGCCGCGCCATGCTGGCTGCCGGAAAGTTCCGTAAGTATCTGTGTAAACGCCTCCAATTCCCGGTTCAGGGACGGATTCAGCGTCACATGGGCCTTGCTGTACACAAGACGGCTGTTTATGTGCTGATAGGCGCTGAGCGGAATCAGGACCGGGTCCGTCTCGCCGTACTCACCGGCGGCTTCTCCCTCGTAGTATCCCGCGACCTCACAGACATGGAACCCCTTGCAGGAAAGTGCAATCTTGTTTCCAAACTCCGTATAGACCGTCTTGGGCAGCACGACTGGAAACTGTCCCTCCGGCCAATCTTCCGCAAACAGAGAACCGTCCCAGCCGTCAAAGTAAGTAATCGTCACCGCGCCGCCGCTTCCAGCCGCAGAGAGGAAAGTTTTTTCGTCTCCTAAAGCACGGACTGTTTTGCTGATGGCTTCACCCTTGGAGATATGGACGGCCTGCATGTCCTCCATACTGGGTTCGTAAGGGACGACCGCACCATTCGCCGCGCCCTCCAGATAGGCGTCGGTAATATACCCGCTTTGCAGAAGTGCCTCAATCGTGTCCAGCCGGATAAAGCCGCTGCTTCGGATCGTCTGTCTGGGATCCGCCTGCACCAGTTCCGCTTCCACCGGCGTGTTTTCATAGAGCCAGTCAATTTTCTTCTGGCTTCCGGCAATCGAGAGCTGAATTGCCGCCAGTCCCGCGGTGAATCCAACCGCCAGCAGAACGGCTAAGCCAGATTTCAGTTTGGAACGCGTGACGTGCCGCAGAACAAAACGGAATATATAGCGTTGATTTGCAGACGCGGCGGGCCGTTCCGTCCGGGACATGGCTGTTACCGGCTGTGCGGCAAAAACGGCAGAGACAGCGGCGGTATTCTGAACAGGTTCACGATTTTCTTTCTGCGCTGTCAATGTGCCGCCCTGCATCAGCACCAGCACCGGACGGCTGGACAGGACAGACGCGCCGCCTGCTGTGACCAATACAAGCGTGAGGAACGCCGCGCCCAGCAGTGCGGCTGACCAGAATATTGACAAACCTGCCGCCGTGCCGCCGCCAAATTCAGCCAGCGCCTGTAAAATGCTCCCGGCATGGTTCAATGTATACCGCCATCCCAGCAGACCGCCTGCGCTGATTCCCAAAAAACCAAGCAGCAGCAGGGGAACAGAGACATTCCTGACACAGTTCCGCACCGGCACACCCAAGGCCCGTGCAATGGCGATTTCCTTCCGCCGCATATGATAATAGATGACAGCGGCAAGACAGAACACCACAACCAGCAGCGCGGAGAAAAATAACGCGTTCAGCAGCGAAGATTTCCGCATAGGTGCCGCGGCTGCCTGAAATGCCTCCCAGCCATTATCAATCAGGGATATCCGGAAACCAAGCTGCGACATAACCTCTCTGGACTCATAGAGAAAAGCTTCCGTTGCTTCGGGGCTGTTCAGCACGAAACTGTCCACTCCCAGCAGATAAGGAAGGGAGACGGAAGGGCGGGAGGTATAGGCCTGGAAATACAGCTCATCTAACAAATCGATTCCCACTCGTCCCAGCCTTTTCATTGTTGTCAGAGAAAAACTCTCCGGCACGGCGGACGCTGGAATATAGACAGAATTTCTGGCAGCTGTACTCGTGTATTTTTCCATGTAATCATAGATGCCTGCAATTTCAAATGTACAGGTTGCAGTTTCCACCTCACCTGGAGTCGGACCAATCCCAAAATAGCCGAAGATGGAGAGAATATCCCGCAGTTTCAGGGTAATCGTATCCCCCACCGCAAGGCCGCGGGAAGCTGCGAAGCCCGCCTGGATGACGCATGATTTGTTGTCCCTGCGGTCTAACCACCGGCCTTCCGTCAGATAGATGTCAGGATTGGTTCCCTGAACGGAGGGCATAGCGCTCATATCCTTTGTCACGATTACGTTCAGCGCGGCCTGTTCCTCCCTGACCTCATTGATAAAGGCAGAAAGTGTTTCCAGTCCCGGATCAGACCAGTCCGGCTCCTGCCCTTCCGGCAGATGATAAAAATTATTCTCCACGTGCAAAAGATGTACATGCGTTCCTGTCAGTTCCCCTGTCTCTGCGTATTCCCTGAATGAAAAAGGCGGAGCATAATATCCTGCCGCTATATAACGTTCACCGGATATCAGCTGTCTCGCCGGGATATCCAGTGATTCTGTACAATGAAGAATCACTGACAGCCCTTCAGTGATATACTCCGGCTTCCCCGCCAGAACAGTATCTACAACAAAATGGGCATATGTATCATTATAGTCCTTCAGCGTGCCGCAGAAAACAAACCAGCCGTTGCTGTCCGATATTTGAAATAATTTATCAAGATCCGAGTCAGCGTTGCAGAAGCCGTCCTGGATAACACCGGAGGTAAATTTATAGGTGTCTACAAAGTCAACGTATGGATTGTTTTCCAGATAGTCCACCGCCTCGCTGATATCCGCCCACGGGTCGCCGACAGCAGATTCCAGGGTGCCAATGGTCCGGTAATAACTCCCAAGCCGTTCTGTCTCCTGTTTAATCAGCAGGTACTCCGCCGCCCGCGAGACAAAAGCGAAGGTAATCAGCGCCAGAACTGCCAACAGCAGGGTTGTTTTGACCGGCTGGCGCAGTGTCGAGCGCAAAAAGACGTTGGACGACAGGGACAGCTTTGTTTTGCCGCTGTTCTTTAAATTGGCAGTACGGCGCAGTCCGGCAAGAACAGTAAGAATAATAATCCTGTCCTCCTGAATCTCCGCAAGAATCCGGTACTCGCCGATCTGATACCGCCACCGTCCCCCTTCCGGATCACCGGTACCGTGGCGGCGGGGGTCC
>CAMWQV010000468.1 GCA_947176425.1 uncultured Clostridia bacterium | reverse complement strand
ATGGCTGTAATATACTGTTTCAGTTTCTGCATGGTCTGGATAATCTCCTGCCTGTAGTGGCCGTCCGACAAAAGACGGGGATATTCCTGAAAAATGTGGTCGAAAAGCTCCATGAACGAGTCGATCTCGCCATCCAGGGAGCAGAGTACACTTTCTTCGGTGCTGGGGTCCTTGTCCCGTTCCATCTCAGCCGATATTTCCGCGATCTTCTGCATCTCGGCCTTCTTTGAACCGGCTGGAGGTGCTTTGTGGTAAGCGGGGCGGGGTTTCTTGTCTTTATCAGTCTTTGATTTCTTCAAGTCAGCGGCCAGTTTGGGGCGTTCCTCCGGGTCAGCTTTTGCAACTGCGGCCACCGCCGTTTCCGTGGGCTTGATAGCTCCTGTGAGGATTTCCTGCTTGATACCAGGAAGGGCTTCTTCGGCGGCGTCCACACCCTGAGCATACCAGCCTGCCCGCATGACATAGCTCTCGCTGGTTTTCGTATCATCAGCGATATGGGCACGAGTTACATGAGCGGAAATCAGTGGTTCAATTTGAACCACTGATTTTACACGCTCGCTTTTACGGTCGCCGCCGTTTGCCATTTTTTCCGCCTCATACCGCTGCCCGATCAGGTATTTCTTCTGCTGGGGCGTCAGGTTACGCCTGCCGAGCTGGTGTTTGCACATCCACGAAATGGCGTCGTAGCGGTTGGCAAAAGGCATCCTGTGAATCGCATAGGTCAGTTCCGGGTGTTTCTGGATGATTTCATAGCGGTTGTGTCCGTCCAGAATGATGTCATCCCACACAACGAGGGGCGAAAAGACAACTCCATCCGACAAGATGTTTTCTTCCAAAAGGGAAAACTCATCCTCCGTCAGCGGCGGTATCTTGTCCCGGAACTCCGGGTCGATGATGAGCTTGTCCATCAGGACACCCCCTTTCCCGTAACGGGGATGTAGTCCTTATCAAGCCCTACGCTTTTCATAAGAGCGGAGTTGATACGCCCCATCTGCTCCCCGGTGAGTTTCCCCACATAACTCCGTATCCGCCGCTTGTCGATGGTGCGGATAACCTCCAGCATGAACAGGGACGGCTCCAGCCCCTCCGCATCGTCCAGCACCACATGGGTCGGCTGGGAGGGCTTCTTGAAGGTCCTGCGGGTCACGGCGGCAACGATCAGCGTGGGGGAATAGTAGTTGCCCGTGTCGTTCTGGAGGATTACTACCGGGCGGATGCCGCCCTGCTCATGCCCAAACACGGGGTTCAGGTCGGCGTAGTAGACCTCGCCGCGGTGAAAATCGTGAAAGCTGCGTTCCATATAGAATCTGCCTCCTTTTTTTGGTATGTAAAAGGGCGGCAGGCATGACAAAAAAGCCACAGCCAGACCGCCCCTGAAATTTCATAAAGCGTGTTTTTGGTCCTCCATTTGTCCCCGACACCCCGGAACCGTGGGAATCATCAGGCTCGTCAGCTTGCGAAGCTGCTCTCATAGGCGTTTAACCTCCCCGCCTTCTTTGTGGCCGGGCCGCGAATTACGGAAGTATCATTATCGCTGTCTGTTGTCATCGCCGGACCAAGAGCAACTTGGCATTTTCAGTCGGATGAATCGCTCCCCCCGGAACCGGGGATCGTGGCGCTCCGCTGCACAGGCTATTCCAGACAGTAACGTGGTCTTGTCTCCAAGACTTCCTGATGACTGGTATTCGGTTTTCAATGTGCCTGAGAAAACCGAATCCCCTGTGTCCCTGCCGGGACCCCTGGAAACTTGTCCTCTCAGGGGGTAGCCGGTGGGAAAGCCAAAATCACAAGTCGATTTTGAAATTTTTCAAAAAATTTTTTTCTGCCAGATAATGGGAGTAGTTAATGGAATGGCGGAAGGTCATTTACGCAAAAAACCGGGCATCCGGCCAAGGGTTCATTTTCCCTTGACCGGATGCCCGGTTGTTTGTTTTCATGTTGCGAAAGTGAATGATGCGGCGCTTTTGCTGGAAAGCTGGATAATATCAGTTGCCTTTGTCTATGAGGCTTTTCCACTCGCGGTATTCCGGCGTTTCATCCCACTCCAACGCCCTGTCAATATAAAACTCTGCCAGTTCAACGGATGCCGGGGGCGTCAGTGGGATGAAAAGATAGTAAGCCATTAAAAATGCACAGCGGGCGGCGGCTTTCATCCTGTTTTCGCTCTGTAATCTATGCAGTGACGCTTCCAGGACAAAGAACAGGTTCATGCGGTTTACCGCGTTTTCGCGCTGATAAAAGCCGTCCAAATCTGTGGGCTTTAATTCCGTAACAGTTCCCTCATCCAAAAACGGATGCTCGAAATCTATGCTGATTTTCATAATGCTTCTCTCCTTTACTGAACTTAAATAGCTGGTTTGATTAGTCACGGGTAACAGAGTTTGTCTGCGGGTCGAGTATCAGGATTTCCCTGCCGCGACTTCGTGCATAGTTTATTGTTGACGCTGTGCCGCTTCTTGAAACACCACTGTAAACCGCAAAGAGCAGGCGGGAGTGGTCCACCATGAATCTGTTCCGGTCAAGCATACAGTCCTTGTAATAGCCGCGGCTCGTATAAACTCTCGAATCCGCCTGCCTGACAAGAGAATAGTACCGCGCCTTTGCCGCATCCGTCCAGGGTTTCTCCTGCCCAACACACGGCAGGATGCAGTGGAGTTTCAGTTTTGGATGGCTCTCCCGCAGAGAAAGTACCGTTTCAGCCGCCCAGACATCACAGCCGAGGCCCATGCCACACAGGAAATCCGTATATCCCTCGTTGACCAGTATGCCGATTTGGTTGGATAAAGCCGCTCTCAGCTCAACGCACCTTGAATCAGCCTCATTATACCCCCACGGGAAAAATTTAGGACGATGCCCCGTAAAAGCGCAGGACAACCTGTTCATGTTCCTCACCCCCGCCCTTGTTCCGCTGTCACTACTGCGCTGCCACAAATTATAATAGCAAAATAGGGTTCCTGTCAATGCCGCCATTACATAAACTGGTAGCAACGCACCCTGTTGTGGTGCTACCAGTTTTACATGGCAGGAGGCAGTGACAATGCGTGAGAAGAAAGAAATCAACATCCAGATCGGCAGTGCGATAAGGGATGCCCGTGAACGTGCGGGACTGACGCAGGAACAATTTGGCGAACTTGTATCGCTGGGGACAAAAAACGTGTCCGACATTGAGCGTGGTGTTGCTGGCATCACGGTATCCACGCTGAAAAGAATCTGCGAAAAGCTGTCCATATCAAGCGATTCGATCTTGTTTGCGAATGAGGAAAAGAACAATGTTCAGGTGCTGGCGGAACGGTTGGAGCGGCTGCCAT
>CAMWQV010000467.1 GCA_947176425.1 uncultured Clostridia bacterium | reverse complement strand
CCTCTACGGTGAGCTGTTCGTTCTCTTTCAGCCAAATCTGACTTCCCCCCATGGAACACGCCCGCGCTGAGGCCGTCACCAGATCGTCATAGTGCAGTGCGCCCGAGTCTATGGCTTCCATCACTAACAGCATCGTCATGACTTTCGTAACGCTGGCCGGTTCCAGCTGCTTGTGTTCGTTGACTGCATACAGCACCTGCCCCGTTGTCTTCTCCATCAATATGCAGGCCTCGCTTGTTACTGCCAGTTCGTCCGCATAGGCGGCAGGCGTTAAAGACAGCAGAGTCAGCAGCGCCAGCAGTCCAGATAGTATCCGTTTCATATTGTGATCCTTCCTTTTTTACTGTTGTGTCTTTACCCAATAGATATGCGGTCCGCTCCCCAAAAATGACAGCGCCCTCCCCGTATCTCCGGAGAGAGCGCCGCCCTTTATTCGCCTAAATATTCCATTGGGTCAATCGCTGTACCGTCCCTGGCAACACTGAAATGCAGATGCGCGCCCAGGCCCGCTTCCGACAGAGACGTATTGCCGACTGTTCCCAGCACGGTACCGGCTGTCACCGCGTCCCCAACCAGCACCGGCACTTCCTGCTGTAAACTGGCATAGGTGGTGATATAGCCGTTATTGTGGTCAATGACAACCATTGTCCCCAGACGGTCGTCCTCCTCTACCGACAGCACCGTTCCAGACGCCGCCGCTGTCACAGGGTCCCCCGCCGCTGCACGAATATCAATCCCATCATGGGTGCGCCAGTCGCCCAGCGTCGCGTCGTAGGTCAGACGGTCTATCGAAAAGACCGCTACCGTTTCCCCTACCACCGGCGTCTGGATGACTTCCGGTTCCTCCGGCAGCACTTCCGCCGCGACTACCGGGACCGGCGGATCTTCCGCTACCGTCTGCGGCTTCCTTACCGGCGTCTGTACCTTCACCGGTTCCTGCGATATCACCGGTTCGGCCGGTTCCGGATCCGGCGCCGTCACGCTCTGGACCGGTTCGGGTATGATCGGGTCCATGACCGTCTCTTGTTCGTGGGTCACTGTGTTGTCTTTCAGCAGGGCATAATAGCCAACCACTCCGGCTGCGAGTACGCAGATGAGCAGGGCTATGTAGAAGCCCATGCCGCCGAAAATGGAGGTAGCCTGCCGCTTGCCTCTGTTTTCCATACGCTTTCTTCCTTTCATCATCCTGTTCGCCTTTGTGACGGACGTTGTTGGACGCTTCCTCGCGTCTCTAGCCTCATTGTGCGCCGTTCGCTGGACTTTTATTCACCTTGTTCCAGTTTTTTTCTCTTATTGATGTTTTGCCCTTTTCAGTTCCGCTCCGCTCCCACGCTCTCGCTGGCCCTCGCCGCTGGCGGCGTTCTGCGTCCGCCGCTTGTGGAGATTGCAGGACGGCATAAGAAATGGACACCCGGTTAAAGGTGTCCATTGGCGGCAACTATTCGATTTTATAATGGAAGATGACAGTCCTGGCGTCTCCCGCTCTCCGGAAACGTCCGGGAAGCGGGGGACGGTTATATGATGGGGTTCAGCACTGGCTCATAGCGGCTTTGTCAGCCACCAGCACGACATTGGGATGGAGTTGTAAAATAGAAGCGGGGACACGGGGCGTCACCGGACCGGTCAGGGCAGTTTTCACTATAGCCGCTTTGTCTTCGCCGCTTACGATGACCAGAATCTGCCGGGCCTGCATGATCGATTTAATTCCCATGGTCATCGCCTGCCGGGGCACTTCATCCCTGGAAGCAAAGAAGCGCGCGTTAGCGTCAATCGTGCGTTCGGACAGGTTCACGACATGGGTCTCCAGCTCAAACGCCTCTCCCGGTTCATTGAAGCCGATATGTCCGTTGTGGCCCATGCCCAGCACCTGAATATCAATACCGCCTAAATTCCGGATTACCTGATTATAGCGCCGGCACTCTGCGGCGGGGTCCTCTGCAAGTCCGTTGGGGACGTTGGTATTTTCCGGCAGAATATTGATATGATCGAAGAAATGTTTCTGCATGAAACAGCGGTAGCTCTGGTTATGTTCGGGGGACAAACCCACGTATTCATCCAGATTCACCGACCGCACCTGACTGAAGTCCACATCGCCTTTATCGTACCATTTAATCAGCTGCTGATACATTCCCACAGGGGAAGAACCGGTCGCCAGTCCCAGAACGCTGGCCGGGTTCAGGATGACCTGTGCTGACAAAATGTTCGCAGCTTTCCGGCTCATGCTCTGATAGTCTTCCGTCACATAGATTTTCATAGGTATCTCCTCAGCAATATTTCGCGACAGCGTCTGAGATCATCTGAGCCGCCTGTCTGACCGTTTCCTGATCCGCATCCGTCAGATTCAGCAGCGGCGCCCGTACACCGCCTGCGTCCGGACCGCCCTGCAAACGGATAATCTCTTTAATGACTGCATACATATTTCCTTCTGTGGAACACATTTTATAGATAATCCGGCAGCACTCGTTTTGAATCTGACGGCCTTCTTCCAGTTTGCCCTCATAAAACAGCTTGTAAATACGCAGATAGAGTTCCGGCATGACCGCATACGTACCGCCGATACCGCCCACAGCGCCCGCCGCCAGTCCGGACAGAAGCTGCTCATCGGGGCCGTTAAAGACGATTGCGCCCTCATCTTTCCACATCTGAATATCCTGCACCGGCATAGAGGAATTTTTCACGCCCACGACTTTGGGATTTTTCAGCATTTCCTGGAGCAGCGGCACGCTTAAAGCAACTCCGGCAAGCTGGGGAATATTGTAGATAATAAACTCCGTATTGGGCGCGGCGGCGGAAATATCATTCCAGTATTTGGCAATGGCTTTGGGCGGGAGATGGAAATAGATGGGCGGAATGGCGGCGATGGCATCCGCACCGAGGCTTTCTGCATGGGCGGCCAGATCACAGCTGTCAGCGGTGTTGTTGCAGGCGACATGGGCGATGACCGTCATCTTGCCGCCCACTTCTTCCATCACTTTTTCCAGGGTCAGTTTCCGTTCCGCCACGCTCTGATAAATACATTCACCGGAGGAACCGCCGACATACAAGCCCTTCACGCCCTTCTCCAGCAGGTAACGCGCCATAGCCCGGACGCCGTCCCCGCTGATCTGGCCGTCTTTTCCGTAGCAGGCATAAAACGCGGGAAAAATGCCCTGATATTTTGTGATATCTTTCATTCTGTTTTCGCTCCTTATCAGCAGATTTTGATTTTGAAGACCGCCTTCGTTACTTGAGCCGGTCCGCCGGTCTGCATTTTGATCTTGTGGGCATCGTGGGGGAACACAACCAGGAAAGTTCCCGGCGATAAGATCA
>CAMWQV010000466.1 GCA_947176425.1 uncultured Clostridia bacterium | reverse complement strand
TTCATAATCTGAATACCATGCATAGCCGCGCCGGTGCGCAGACTCCGTTTTCTTCCATCAACTACGGCATGGACACCAGTCCGGAGGGCCGGATGGTCATGCGGAACTTGCTGCTGACAACCGAGGAGGGTCTTGGCAACGGTGAAACGCCCATTTTCCCGATCCAGATCTTCCGTGTAAAGGAGGGGGTCAATTATAATCCCGGCGACCCCAACTACGACATCTTCAAGCTGGCCTGCCGCTGCAGCGCAAAGCGTCTGTTCCCGAACTTTGCATTCATTGACGCACCCTTCAACCTTCAGTACTACGATCCCAAGCGTCCGGAAACAGAAATTGCTTATATGGGCTGCCGTACAAGAGTCATCAGCAACACTTATGATCCCAGCCGTGAACAGTGCAACCAGCGCGGCAATCTGAGCTTTACATCTATCAACCTGCCGAGAATTGCAATCAAGGCAAATCGTAATATGGACGCTTTTTACAGCGAACTGGATCAGAAAATAGATATGTGCATAGACCAGCTGCTGGAACGTTTTGAAATCCAGTCCCGCAAGAAGGTCTATAACTATCCCTTCCTGATGGGGCAGGGCGTCTGGCTGGACAGCGAAAAGCTGAAATGGACGGACGAGGTGCGTGAAGTCCTGAAGCATGGCACGCTTTCCGTCGGATTTATCGGACTTGCGGAAACATTGGTGGCCCTGACCGGAAAACATCACGGCGAGAGCGAAGAAAGCCAGAAGCTGGGACTGGAGATTATCGCCCATATGCGGAAACGCATGGATGAGGAGAGCGAGAAGACGGGATTAAATTTCTCCCTGCTTGCTACTCCGGCGGAGGGCCTGTCCGGACGTTTTGTGCGTCTGGATAAAAAGCTGTTCGGCATCATCCCCGGTGTAACCGACCGCGAGTACTACACCAACAGTTTCCATGTCCCTGTCTATTATCCTATCAGCGCCTATGAGAAGATTCACCTCGAAGCGCCCTACCATGCCCTCACCAACGCCGGTCATATCAGCTATATTGAGATGGACGGCGATCCGATGAGGAATCTGGAGGCGTTCGAGAAGGTGGTTCGCTGTATGAAGGAAGCCGGAATTGGCTATGGTTCTGTCAATCATCCGGTAGACCGCGATCCCTGCTGCGGCTACACCGGCGTGATTAATGATGTGTGTCCCGGCTGCGGACGCAGAGAGGGAAGCGGCGGCATCGGGTTTGAACGTATCCGCAGAATCACCGGATATCTGGTCGGCACGATGGACCGCTGGAACAATGCAAAAACTGCTGAGGAAGCAGACCGCGTGAAGCATGGAGTTTAATCGAATATCTCCTTAATTATTTTCTCCGGAGCGGCCTGTAAAAGCTGCCCCGGAGATGCTATATATTTTTCAAATATCCTATTTCATCAAACAGATGTCCGGATTATGGGACAGCAAATATTATAAAATAGGACGAGAATATTAAAAATGGAGGATTGCAAATGGCAGACATTAAAGACAGAATCGCAAAACTGCTTGCTTTGGCAGAAAGCCCTGAACCTGAAGAAGCGAAAGAAGCTCTGCTCAAAGCGCGTAAACTTATGGTAAAACACAAGCTTCGTCCGGAGGACTGCACAAAAACTGACAGTGTAATAAGGAGTTTAATTGGAGTCGAATGCACAAAAATGACAGATACATGGGCTACAAATCTTTCAGCTGTCATTGCTGAGCATTACTGCTGCACAGCATATCGATCCAAACGTGCCAGATCCAAAAAAGTGGAAATAGGTTTCATAGGGCTGGAAGATGACTTTGAAATTTGCAAAAATATCTTTCTTTATGCTTACAATTGTATAAAAAATCAGTGTACAAAAATCAAAAAACTGCATCGCTGTGAGGGTTATACCGGCGCAGAACTTCGAGAAATTTGTAATGCTTATGGATGGGGATTTTGCTGGGGGCTGGAAGACGCCTACAAAAAACAACAGGAAGCAAATCAGGAATGGGGTCTTATTTTGGCAGTTCCGGAGCCCGTTCGGACCGCAGCAGACAAAATGGGAATGCCTTCAAGCTATACACAGTCCGCAATAGATATCTGGCAGAAGAAATACGCAGAATCTGGGTATAGAGATGGAGAAAATTTCAATCCGTCACAATATCTGAATGGTTAATTCGTAGATTTAAAAGAGATTTGTTGCAACACATTCACAAAAAGAGCGGGAGAATGCCTTTACGGGCAATTCTTCCGCTCTTCTGATCAGATTCAAATATTTGTTTGCCTGCGGAGAGTCGATGTCAGCCGCAGGAGTTCAACAATCGCTTCGCCAATTCCATATCATCTGGTCTGGGTAGAAATTAATCTTCATCTTCTTCAAAGATCCCTTCATCGTAAGCAGAAGATGGGTGCTGCCAGTCGCAGAACCAAAACAGCCGCTCTGCCAGCTCTGCATTTCCGCCGCATATCCAGATAAAGTCATCGCCTGTGCAGCAGCAGTCTATTACTTCTTCGATGGCTTCGTCACCAATGACGGGCGTATCGAGAGGAATCCTGTTCAGGAAGGGATCGGGGATATAGATGATTTCATCTCCGGACTTGAACTCGTCGGCCTTGAAGATCTCGCATTCCTGCCCTGAACAGTATTCAAATGCATCTACCATCAGTCCTCCGGTTTTCAGATAAGTTTTCAGTTCTGGTTTTGTCATATGTGACTCCTTTCATTTTTACAGCTAATTATCATGCAGCTAATAGAGGTGTTGTAATTTTATATGCAATAGGAAATAAAAATATAAACAATTTAGTGGCAGACCTCAAATTTTCCCCAGATTTTTTCTATCAAGTGTCCTGATAATCTCCTTCAATTCTGCATATAAAAGTCAACCATTTATCTAACGGTTAGTTTGATTAAGGAGGACATCAAATATGGCACAAAACAGTTTTTCTCAGGAGCTTCAGCGGATAATTGCCCAGAATCCCTCACTTCCGGTGGTCCCTGTGGTTCAGGCTGACGTGGTTGGCGGCGACAGCGGACACTGGTCGGGCAAATTCGGCGAAATTTCTGTGACCGAGTATTTTGAAATGAACGGCAGAGCCTATTTCCACAACGAAGACACGATTGAGGAGACGGTAAAAGAAGTCTATGGCGCAAAATATACCGACGCTCTGCCGGAAAGCAAACTGGTTCGCGTTTATGCCGGGCTTCCCTGGCAGAAGGCGGTTATCGTTTTCATTGATTAATCCCACCAACCCCTCATATCCCTCATAGCTGAAACTTCTGAAATCATCTGCTTTCTGTCCAGGCCTTGATGGGGTTCTGGGCAGAAATTTTTGTATATAATCATTG
>CAMWQV010000465.1 GCA_947176425.1 uncultured Clostridia bacterium | reverse complement strand
CGGTCACACCGACGACCAGTGTTGCAATAATAATATCCATAGCGTCCCCTCCTTACGACAGCCCGCTGAAGCCCATGAACGCAATCGCCATCAGCGCCGCGCTCAGCAGGACCAGCGGCGCGCCCCGGAACGGCGCGGGCACCGCGTCTTCATCCAGGCGGCCCCGGATTCCCGCCAGCAGCATAATCGCCAGCGTAAAGCCGATTGCCGTACCGAACCCGGCGGTCACGCTCTCAATCAGGCCGTAGCCGTTCTGTACGTTGGTCAGCGCGACGCCCAGCACCGCGCAGTTCGTAGTAATCAGCGGCAGAAAGATACCCAGCGCCTGATAGACGGACGGCGACGTTTTTTTCAGGAACATCTCCACCATCTGCACCAAAGCCGCGATCACCAGAATAAAGACGATGGTTTTCAGATACGTCAGGTCCAGCGGAACCAGCACGTAAGAATACAGCAGGCTCGCCACCGCTGACGAGATTGTGATAACGAAGATGACCGCGCCGCCCAGACTCAGGGACGCTTTCATCTGTTTGGAAACGCCGAGGAAGGAGCAGATGCCCAGGAACTGGCTCAATACGACGTTGTTGACCAGTGCGGTTGTAATAATGATCGTAATAAGAGACGGCATTATTTTTTCTCCTCCCCTTCATTGGATTTGCAGGACTTGCCGCAGTTGGCACAGCAGCCGTCGCAGCCGTCCACGATTTCTTTGCCCCGGTTCATGATGTTGGCGCCGTTCATCACGGCCACCACCAGGGCCAGCGCCAGAAACGCGCCCGGCGCACGGACAAAAACGCCCATGGGGGTAAAGAACTCCCAGCCCAGGTCAATGCCGAAAATCGTACCCGCGCCTAAAAATTCACGGACCAGGCCGATAATGACCAGCGCGAACGTAAAACCTAAACCCATGCCGATGCCGTCGAATATGGACACGACCGGCGGGTTTTTGGACGCGTACGCCTCCGCACGGCCCAAAATAATGCAGTTGACCACAATCAGCGGGATATAGATGCCCAGCGATTCATATAAAGAGTGTACATACGCCTCCATGAGCAGCTCGACGACCGTCACCAGAGACGCGACAATCACGATAAACGCGGGCAGGCGGACTTCGTCCGGAATCAGCTTCCGCAGAAGGGAGATGATAAAGTTGGAGGCAATCAGGACCACCGTCGTGGACACGCCCATGCCGAAACCGTTGGTGGCGGAAGTCGTGACCGCCAGCGTGGGGCACATGCCCAGCATCAGGACCAGGGCCGGATTTTCTTTCAGCACGCCGTTATGGATGCGTTCTAACAAAGGATTCATATTCCGTTTCCTCCTATCTCGCGTTCGCCGCGTAGAAATCCAGGGCGGCGTTCACGGCGTTGACCACGGCGCTGGAGCTGATGGTCGCGCCGGATACGCTGTCGATCTCATTGTCCGCGGTGGAGCCGCCGGACTTGTTCAGGATAAACTGGTCAGTATTCACACCGGCGAACTGGCCTTTGAAAGCGTCCTCGGCCACCAGAGTGCCTAAACCGGGGGTCTCGTTCATCTCAGTAAAAGCGATTCCGGTAATGGTCCCGTCGGCGGTCAGGCCCACGGAGAGCGTGATATTCCCGTCCATGCCGTCGCCGCTGGTTGCGCTGATGACATATCCGGCCGTATTTCCGGCGTCATCCGTGCCGACAACCATTTCGTTGATATACGCCTTGCCGAAGCTTGAACCGTAGACATTGCCGCCCAGCTCGTCGATTGCCGCGGTGATTTCGCTGTCATACTCGAAGCTGGCCGCGCCGGGGCATACCGCCTGATAGGACGCCAGGTTTGCCGCCATCTTCTGCTCGGCAATCGTGTCTTTCGTCATGCTGTACACGCCGCTCAGACACACGCCCGCCGCCAGAGTAATCACGCACAGCACCAGCGCGGATTTGGGGATGCCCTTCTGCGCATCCGATGACTGCTCCCGGTAGCCGAAGGGCTTGGGCACGATAAACTCGTCAATCAGCGGCGTGACCATGTTGGCAATAATAATCGCGTAGCTGACCGAATCCGCCGTGCTGCCCTTGACCCGGAACAGTCCCGCCAGGATTCCCACCGCCGCGCCGTAAATCAGCTGGCCGGTGGAGGTAACGGGGGAGGTAACGGGGTCGGTGGCCATAAAGAACGCGCCCATCACAATGCCGCCGCCGCAGATTTGCAGGGCGATAAAGGCGGGATCGAACCCCTGCCCGCCGAACAGCGCCACAAACAGGGAGAAGGACACCAGGACCGCCGCGGGGATTTCAAACGTGATGCCGCTGACGACCCACAGCCACAGGCCGCCCACCAGCAGGGCCGCCGCGGAACTGCCGATGACGCCGCTGCTGAAGCCCAGATACGTCCGCATCACCTCGACCGTGCCGCCGGAAGCCAGCGCCGCCAGGGGGGTGGCCGTACTGACGCCGTCCAAGGTGTAGTTGGTCATCGCGCCGCCGAAGGAGATCAGCAAAAAGCAGCGCGCGGCGAGAGCGGGGTTCATAAAATTATGTCCCAGGCCGCCGAAGAAGCACTTGACAACTAAAATCGCGAACAGACTGCCCACATAGGGGATATACAGGGGCACCGACGCCGGGAGGCACAGAGCCAGCAGCAGGCCGGTGACCACCGCGCTGCCGTCCGTGAGGGTGTTGGGACGCCCCGCCACATAGTCAAACACGAACTCGGTCATAACCGCCGACAGGACGGAGACCGCAACAATCAGAAATGCCCGCAGGCCGTGTACATAGACGCCCGCCACCGTGGCCGGCATGAGGGCCAGGATCACGTTGTACATGACCTCTCCGGTGGTCAGACGGCTGCGCACATGGGGGCTAACAGATACATGAAAACCCATCCTTATCCCCTCCGCTTTCTGGCCATCACTTCCGCTTTGGCCTGTTTGAACAGCTGCATTAAAGGCCGTTTGGCGGGACATATAAACGTGCAGGTCCCGCAGGCCACGCACTCCATGCCGTACAGCTTTTTCTCAAACCGTTCATAATCTTTTCGTTCCGCGGCGGCGGCCATCATCTGCGGCGTCAGACCCAGGGGGCAGACCTGATTGCAGCGTCCGCAGCGCAGGCAGGCGGTCTGCTGTTCCATGGCGATGGACACAGGGTCTTCCCGCAGAACCGTCAGCGCATTGTTATTCTTGCAGATTGCCGCCTCCAGAGAGGACATGGCAAATCCCATCATGGGGCCGCCGCACAGGATTTTTTCCGGCTCCGCGCCGTCCGCGAAACCGCCTGCCGCTTCCAGCGCCTCGCTGAACTGGGTCCCCACCTTCACAATACGGTTTCAGGGGTCCCGCACGC
>CAMWQV010000464.1 GCA_947176425.1 uncultured Clostridia bacterium | reverse complement strand
GGCAGGACGCAGATATTACAGTTTTTACGGCTCTCTGCTTCCGGAAAGAGCAGGAGGTCCCGCCGTTACAACTTCATCCTACACCACTTCCGACTCTTCCAAGCCAAACACGGAAACGCCCCCCGCACCGGCGGCGGCGGAACCGGCCCCAGTAACACCGGAAGTTCCGGCGGCAGTTGAGGAGACACCCCCGGCGGTACCTGCGGCAGAGGAAACACAGCCTGAACCTGCCGCGCCGGAGGTACCTGCGGAAGCCCCCGCGGAAACAGCGGCTGAACCGGTTCTGCCGGCCGAACCGGTTGACCCGGTCGAACCGCCGCCGGAAACACCAGAAATACCAGAAACGCCGGTAAACAATTTCGACCTGGAAATGCCGGAATGGCTGCGTGTAGATACACCGGCGGAGTAATACTATAGCAATAAGGAGAAAAAAACAGGATATGAAACGGTTAGGAATTTTGACGCTGGCCTTTGCTTTGACCCTGACGCTGGCGGCCTGCGGCGGCGGTGACCAGCCGTCGGGAGCACAGGGAAATAACGACAAAACAAATGATGCCGCAGTCCAGGACGGCAGCCAGCAAAGCGCGCCGGAGGGTCCCGGCAATACGGATGTGGAGATCCCCGCGCCGAAAGCCAACAGCAAACTGGTTTTCACCTACCAGAACTGCCCGCTGCCTATGAACGCCGAATTTGCCCCCCTGCTGGACTATATCGGCGAACCGGCAAGCTATTTTGAGGCGGCAAGCTGTGCGTTTGAAGGATTGGACAAAACCTATACTTACAGCGATATGGAGATTATTACCTATCCCGATGAGGACGTGGACTATATCGCCAGTGTCCGCCTGCTTACCGGCAATGTTGCTACCCCGGAAGGCATTGCCATCGGTTCCAGCAAAGACGACGTTGTAGCCGCATACGGCGAGGAGTACGAATCTTTTGGAGATCAGTACAGCTACGTGGACGGCGACACAACGCTGGAAATTCTGTTTGAGAACGACACAGTCGCTTCTGTGGAATATATTGGCGAAAATCCGCTGCTGGCCTGATTTTCCTGAATGATTGGAGCGGATTATGCAGAATAATATCTTAAACTATCTGAGGCGGACAGTTCAAAGAGTCCCGGACAAAACCGCCTTTTCCGACGGCACAAATTCCCTGACTTACGCACAGCTCTATGAACAGACCCGCAGAATCGGAAGCTATCTGTGTCAAAACGGGTTATATCAGCGTCCAGTGGCAATCTTTATGCGGCGGTCGCCGGACGAGGTTGCCGCTTTTCTGGGAACCATCACAGGCGGCTGCTTCTATGTCCCTGTGGATGAGGAGATGCCCAGCGGCAGAATCCAGCTGATTTTGAACAACGTCAAACCGCCTCTGATTATCTGTGACGAACACACGAAGGAAGCGGCGGAAGCGTTTGAACTGGAGGACGGAGAGGTCGTGCTGTACAGCGATATCGTTCAGACAGAGATTGACAGCGCCGCATTGGAGCAGGTCTATCGCCGCGCCATTGATACAGACCCGCTCTATATCGTCTTCACCTCCGGTTCTACCGGGGTCCCGAAAGGCGTGGCGGCCTGCCACCGGTCAGTGATCGACTATATCGAACAGCTCTCAGAAGCGCTGGGATTCAACGAAAACTCCGTCTTTGGAAACCAGACGCCCCTTTATTTTGACGCCTGCCTGAAAGAGATATGGGGTGCGATCAAATTCGGCGGTACTGCTTATTTGATCCCTAAGAACCTGTTTTCGATCCCCGTAGCTCTGGTGAATTTTCTGAATGACCATCAGATTAATACTATCTGCTGGGTCGTCTCCGCACTGACTATGATCAGCGCGTTCGGTACGTTTGAGGTGGTTAAGCCGGAATATCTGCGGACAATCGCTTTCGGAAGCGAGGTCTTCCCCATCAAACAGTTCAATATCTGGCGGAAAGCCCTTCCGGAAGCCTCTTTTACCAACTTGTACGGCCCGACAGAGGGGACCGGTATGTGCTGTTACTATCATGTGGAACGGGAATTTTTGCCCGGTGACGTCATTCCTATCGGAAAACCGTTCCCCAACCGCGAAATATTGCTGCTCACCCCGGAAGGAACCCTTGCGGCGGAAGGCCAGGAGGGAGAAATCTGTATCCGCGGCACCGCTGTGACCCTGGGTTATTATAACGACCCTGCCCGTACCGGCGACGCGTTTGTACAGAATCCGCTGAACACCGCTTATCCGGAATTTATCTATAAAACCGGAGATATCGGACGTTACAGTGAGACGGGTGATCTGCTGTTTGTCTCCCGCCGGGACTACCAGATCAAGCATATGGGACACCGGATCGAACTGGGAGAAATTGAGGCGGATGTAAGCCTGCTCCCTGAGATACAGATGGCCGCCTGCATTTATGACGCGAAAAAGAAAAAGATCGTGCTGTACTATGTGGGGGATATCGCTGAGGCGGAACTGACCGCGGCGCTGGAACCCAAACTGCCCCGGTATATGCTGCCGAATAAAGTGTTTAAGCTGGCGGAAATGCCTCTGACCGCCAATAAAAAAATTGACCGTCCCGCGCTGAAAAAAGCTTACGAGAACGGCTGACCGGAAAAACCGGTGAAAAGAAAGGAAAAAGATTATGGACGAACTGCTGAAAATTCTGAACGACCTGCGCCCGAACGTAGATTTTACCACCCAGGAGCGTCTGATTGACGATATGATCTTGGATTCCCTGGCCTTAGTCAGCCTGATTTCGGAGATCAACGAGGTCTTTGATGTGACGATTACGGCGCGTGATATCCTCCCCGAAAACTTCAACTCCGCAAAAGCTCTCTACGCGCTGATTCAGAGACTGGAAGACGAAGAGTAAACGGGCTATGCTCTTTACATCATATGCGTTTCTGGGATTTGTTGCCGTCCTGCTGGTTCTCTACTACCTGATTCCCAGACGGTGGCAGTGGAAGCTGCTGCTGGCGGCAAGCTATCTCTTTTATTTCATTGCCGGACCGAAGTACGTACCCTATCTGCTGGCAACAACGGCAACTGCATATTTTGCCGCGCTCCAGATGGACAAGAACGCAAAGCGGCAGAGCGCGTACCTGAAAGAACATAAGACAGAGCTGTCAAAAGAGGAAAAAAAGGCATACAAAGCCGGCCAGAAGCAGATTCGTCTGCGCTGGCTGGCGGCCTGCCTTGTCCTGAATATCGCTATTCTGGCGGTGGTGAAATATACCATTTTCTTTATCTCCAACGTCAACGGCATTCTGGACCTTTTCGGCGGACCGCGCCTCTCTTTTATGCAACTGGCCCTCCCGATGGGCAGCGCTTTTTATAGGTTCCAGGCAA
>CAMWQV010000463.1 GCA_947176425.1 uncultured Clostridia bacterium | reverse complement strand
GAATAATGCCAATCACGACCGCAATGATACAGGGATGGGTCAGGGCTTTTCCAACCGTGTTCCGGGAACTGTTCCTTGTAAAATACGATACCCCCAGCGACCACATAGCGATCCGCTGCGGAATCAGGAAGACTGCCGCCAGCAGTACCCCTTCGCTGCCGAATACGCCTTCCGCTACCGGCGTACCTAAAAAGCCAGCGTTGGAGGAGATCGTGCCATATTGCAGCACAGGACGCTGCTCCGGTTTACAGCGCCGGTACAAGACTGCCCCCAACAGACTGCATCCCAACTGGATCAGAACCGATATCCCCATCACGGCCGCGGAACGGCGCAGCAAATCATGGGTCATCTCCATTTGAAAGGATGTCAAAATGCTGCACGGCAGAACAAGGTCAATAATCAAATCGGTCAGGCCCTTTTGAAACGCCGCCCCTGCCAGATGCCGCCGGAAAAATATGCCTGCCGCCATCAGTAAGAACAATTCTCCCTGTAAAGAGAGCAGAGCTTTCATTTCTATCATGTACGGATGCCTCCTGCTTCGTTATGGTCCGGCGTTTATTATAGTCTTGCTGTTTTCCTGTGTCAATCGATTTAATATTGACGAAATGACCTCAAAGTGATAAGATATGAGGTAAAGCATAACAATAGATAGATTGCCGGTATTGATGTGGCCGGCAGGGTTCTTTGTTGTGCCAAAAAATACGGCCAGAATAGGTGGTTAATATGAAAAAAGGAAACAATTCTATCCGCAAACAGATCTTTAGTGGGTACAGCCGGATTATTCTGGCGGTGTTTTTGCTGGTGGCGCTGATGCTCGTCTGCCTGTTCCAGATCCGGCAAAGATATCTCTCCGTCTCCCGCTCCCAGGCGAATCAGGCCAGTACCCTGACCGCGTTGGCAAAACATTATGAATGGCTGGAGCTTCTCAGCGAAAGTATTCAGGAAGGGACTACATTTCAAGGCAGTCTGGACGCTAATTCCTGCGTACTGGGACAGTGGATGGCCAGTGTCAGCGCGGAAGATTTGCGGGACCCTGTCATCAACGAAGCATACCAGAGTATTCAGACGCCCCACCGTCAGATGCACAGCGCGGCATCCGATATCATCTCGCTTGCCCATACAGACAAGGATGCCGCTTATGCCCAGTTCTTGAATAGTGTCAAGCCGCAGGTGACGACTGTCATCAACGGACTGGACACAATCTCCAGCGAGTACCGGCAGACTGCCGACCAAGACGCCGCGTTCTTAGAAGATCTGATCCTTATTATGCTGATCGCCTGCCTTGTAGGTGCGCTGATCGGCATCGGCCTCGCCGCTTTCTACGGCAACCGCTCTGCGAAACAGATATCCGCTCCCATTATCGCTGTGGCCGATTGGTCGGAACGGCTCGCGATGGGTCAGTCTGAGATTGACTTTGATCCCAATCTGCTGAAACAAAACCATAATAATGAAATCGGCTCCATGATCCGCGCCTTCCAGAAAATGGTGGAGAGCATCCAGGAAAACGTCCGCGTCGTGCAGCGGCTGGCAGAACGGGATATGACCGTATTTGTCAATATCCGTTCCGATGAAGATTCTTTGGGTACGAACCTGTACCATTTAGTGCAGTCCAACGACTTTATGCTGGCTAAGATTATTAAAATCGGTCTGTCCGTTGCCCACGGCTCCCGGCAGATCGCCGACGCCAGCCAGATTCTGGCCGATACCGCTATGCAGCAGTCCGCTGCCGTGCAGGAAGTCACCGACTCCATGAACCTGACCAGACAGCTCGTCCGGCAGAACGCCGAACAGACCGATCAGGCTACCGAAATCTCTCAGTCCATCCGGAACCATGTCCAGAACAGCAATGAAAAAATGTCCCTGCTGGTCCAGTCCGTGGATGATATCAATAAATCGTCTCATAGAATCGCGAACGTTATCAAGCTGATTGACGATATCGCGTTTCAAACCAATATTCTGGCGCTGAATGCCGCAGTGGAAGCCGCCCGTGCCGGTGAGGCTGGTAAAGGTTTCGCAGTTGTCGCGGACGAGGTCCGGCTGCTGGCCCTGAAGAGCGCGGAGGCCGCCAATGAGAGCAAGAACCTGATCCAAGCGACCATCCGTGCTACGGAAGACGGCAGCAAAAACAGCGTCGAAACCTTTGACACGTTCCAGAATATCGTCACCGACCTGGATGAGATGACTAAGATCGTTGACCGTATGGCGGAATCCTCCGCGAAACAGGAGGACGCAATCTCACATATTCATTCGCAGATTGAACGGATTCAGGAATCCATTACATCCAACGCCGCCGTCAGCGAAGAATCTGTCGCCACAAGCCATGAGATGCGTGACGACGCAAAACTGCTGGAGGACGAAATGAAACAGTTCAACCTCCGTCAGCGTCAAATCGGCCGCGCCTATATCCCGCCCGAAAAAGAACACGATATGGAATTTATCCGCGAGGCCAACGAAAATTACCAGAAGTCCCTCCACGGCGATCCCCAGCAATAATTCCAGACACCTGCACAGCCGCCCGATTTAATGCAAAAATTCCCCGCCTTGCTGAAAGACGGGGAATTTTTATTATCGTTCTTCCATAGGGATATACTCGCGCTGGCCCTCAACGCACTCGTAGCGGGGACGGATGAGCTTTCCGCCGATGGACAGTTCTTCCATTCTGTGCGCGCTCCAGCCGGAGATACGCGCTACCGCAAACAGGGGCGTATACAGTTCCATGGGCAAACCCAGCATTTCGTAAACAAGGCCGCTGTAAAAATCGATGTTCGTAGACAGCGCGCTCTTGTTGCGGCGTTTCATGAGCAGGTCTTTCCCAATCCGCTCCACGTTCTCGTACAGCGTCAAATCTTTCCCGCGGCCTTTTTCCGCCGCCAGGTCCTTCACATACTGCCGGAACACCTCGCACCGGGGGTCGCTGCGGGTATAAACCGCATGGCCCAGGCCGTAAATCAGGCCGCTGCCGTCAAACGCCTGCTTATCTAAAATCTGTGTCAGATACTCCGTCAAACGAGACTCGTCGGTCCAGTCGGCCACGTGGTCTTTAATATCCGCCATCATCGCCATAACTTTGCTGTTCGCGCCGCCGTGACGGGGGCCTTTCAGGGACGCCATGGAAGCCGCGATTGCCGAATAGGTATCTGTTCCGGAGGAGGTGACAACGTGGTTCGTAAATGTTGAGTTGTTGCCGCCGCCGTTGTCCGCGTGCAGAACCAGCGCAACGTCTAAAGTACGCGCCTCCAGTTCCGTATAGCTCCGGTCCTCCCGCAGCATATACTGAAAATTCTCCGCTGTGGACAGTTCCGGCTGAGGGACATGGATAAACAGGCTTT
>CAMWQV010000462.1 GCA_947176425.1 uncultured Clostridia bacterium | reverse complement strand
GAGCTGACGGAGGAGGGCATTCCCTTCTATCCGGACACCGTGATCGGCATTATGATTGAAACGCCGGCGGCTGTGTTCATCGCGGACGAGCTGGCGAAACTGGTCGATTTCTTCTCTGTCGGCACCAACGACCTGACCCAGTACACACTGGCCTGCGACCGTCAGTGCAACGATTTGGGCAAATTCTTTGACCCGCATCATCCCGCCGTGCTGCGTGCGCTGAAAATGGCGGCTGACGCTGCCCACCGCAACGGCATTTGGATCGGCATCTGCGGCGAACTGGGCGCGGACCTGACCCTGCTGCCCACCTTCCTGGCAATGGATCTGGACGAACTGAGCGTATCGCCGTCCTGCGTGCTGCCGCTGCGTGCGGAGATCCGCAAGAGCATTGCCAAGACCTGTGATCTGAAGCTGCTGGAGTGCTGAGAGCAATTTGATGGAGAAGAAGACTTTATTTCTGGACTTAGACGGCACGCTGCTCAATGACCAGAAGGAGGTCACGCCCGGAAACCGCGCCGCTATGGAACAGGCAATCGCACGGGGGCACCGGATTGTGATTACGTCGGGGCGTCCGCTGAAAAGCACGCTGATCCAGGCAAAACAGATGGGATTAGATGGAGAAGGCTGTTATGTGATCGCCTATAACGGAGCCGTGATCTATGATTGTTCCCAGAAAAAAGAGCTTTTCCGGCGCACGCTGGAGATGGATGACCTGTACGCTGTGTTTGACGAAGCGAACCGGCGGGGCGTTTATATCCAGACGTATGACGCGGATGATACGATTGTGATTGAGCCGCACAACGAACCTGCTGTCGCAAGGCGGTACTGTTCTTTGATCAATCTGGATTTTCGGATAACGGAGAATATTCGGACGGGTCTGACCGCGCCGCCGGTGAAAGCCCTGATGATCGACTTTGAAGACCATAAACCGGTGGAAGATATGGAAAAGTGGATTATTGAGAACATGGCGGGCAGAGTGGACTGCTTTTTCTCCAGCCGGTACTATTTGGAAGTCGTACCGGTGGGGATGAATAAGGGCAGCGCTGTGAGAGATATGTGCAGGCTGCTGAAAATGCCTGTTCAGAATGCCGTTGCCGCCGGAGATGAGGCGAACGATCTTACCATGATCCGGGCCGCCGGGACTGGCGTCGCTATGCAAAACGCGGTGCCGGAGGTAAAGGCCGCGGCGGATTATGTGACGGAACGGGACAACAATCACGACGGAATCGCGGAAGTGATCGAGCGGTTCCTGTCCTGAGTTTTTGCTGTAAGTTTATAAATATGGGGGATCATATACTAGCCGGTATATGGTCCCCCTGTTTTTGCATTCCATATAAATTTATTAACACCAACTTAACAGCTTTTGTGATACACTAAAAATATTCTCAGAACAGGAGGTGAGGTCCATGCCTAAACGCAGCTGGCGTCCGGTCCTGCGGAACTGTCTGATTACACTTGGCCTTCTGCTGCTGGGCTTCGCGCTGAGCGTTCTGCTGCTGATGGCCAATTCCAGCGGCGGGTTTGCCAGTATGATCTTTGTGCTGATGGTGGTTCTGACCGCCCGGCTGACCGACGGATATCTCTATGGCGTGGCCGCGTCCTTTGTCAGCGTCTTCTGCGTCAACTGTGTATTTACGTTTCCCTACTGGGAGATCAATTTTACTATTGCCGGTTATCCTCTTACTTTCCTTACGATGCTCTCCGTATCCCTCATTGTCAGCGCGCTGACCAGCCAGAATAAACGGCAGGAACAGCTCCGTCTGGAAAATGACCGTGAAGTCATGCGGGCAAACCTGCTTCGTGCCGTGTCCCATGACCTGCGCACGCCGCTTACCTCCATTGTCGGCTCCACTTCCGCAATTCTGGAAAATGACGCCCGTCTGGACAGTGAACAGAGAAACGCTCTGCTGCGCAATGTCCGTGATGAGGCGCAGTGGCTGATCCGCATGGTGGAAAACCTGCTGTCAATCACCAGAATCAGCGACGACGATACACAGCTGAACAAGGAGCTGGAAGCCGCAGAGGAAGTGCTTGCCAGTGTCGCAGACAAGTTCCAGCAGCGTTTTGACGGAATCGAACTGTCCCTGTCCGTGCCGCAGGACCCGCTGTTTGTCCCGATGGACGCTATTTTAATTGAGCAGGTGCTTCTCAATCTGATGGAAAACGCCGCTTATCACGGGGAAAGTACAAAAATCGATCTTTCTGTGGCACGGCAGCAGGAAGGGGCCGTCTTTACCGTCTGCGACAACGGAAACGGTATCGCGGCTGAAGTTCTGCCCAATATCTTTTCCCCCGCGCTGCGCAGTAAGACAGCTGACAACCGGCGGAATATGGGAATTGGCCTGTCCGTGTGCAGTTCGATTGTCAAGGCCCACGGCGGAACGATGTCCGCTGCAAACCGGCAGGAGGGCGGCGCGGTTTTCAGCTTTTCCCTGCCGGTGGAAGATCATATTATGGAGGAATCGGTGTATGAAGATTAAAGACAGAGTACTCATTGTGGAGGACGAGTCCCATATCAGCAGCTTTATCTCCACCATTTTGTCCGCGAACGACTACGACACGATGACCGCCCGCACCGGCAGCGAAGCAATTACGACGATCACTTCCCACTGTCCGGACGTGATTCTGCTGGACTTGGGACTCCCGGATATGGACGGGCTGGGCATTTTGAAATTTGTGCGGGAGTGGTCTACCTGCCCCATTATTGTCGTATCCGCACGAAACCATGAGCGGGATAAAGTGGAGGCATTGGACGCGGGCGCTGACGATTATATCGTGAAGCCGTTCGGTACGTCGGAGCTGCTGGCCCGCATCCGGACTGCCATCCGGCATACCCGTACTCATCTGCCAAACGGAGATATCGCACAGTCGGGACAGTTCCGGGCAAAAGGACTGACGATTGATTATGATAAGCACCAAGTCCTGGTGAACGGTGAAAACGCCCATTTAACGCAGAACGAGTATAAATTAGTGTCTCTGTTGGGAAAATACGCCGGGAGAGTGCTGACCTATGATTTTATCATCCGGCAGCTCTGGGGGCCGAAAGCAAAAAACGACAACCAGATTTTGCGGGTTAATATGGCGAATATCCGCAGAAAAATAGAAAAAAATCCCGCCCAGCCGGAATATATCTTTACTGAGATCGGCGTGGTATACCGTATGGTGGACCCGGAATGATTTCATTCTTTTCAGGGAAAACTATTCCAGCAGAACCGGCACCGGCGCGTCTATTTTTAATGAATCAGGCGTCACGAGACAGTCATAAGCATATATGGCGACCCCTTTTTCTGCGGCGCGGCGGAGGTTTTCACCAAACGCGGCATGTGCTGCGT
>CAMWQV010000461.1 GCA_947176425.1 uncultured Clostridia bacterium | reverse complement strand
TTCCAGGACGCCAAAGGAAAAGTAGAGCTGCTGAACGCGCATCATATTCCCGTTTGGGTCATGGAGCCTCTGCGGGGCGGACGGCTGGCAAAACTGCCGCAGCCTTTGGCAGACCGTCTGACCGCCCTGCGTCCCGATGAAAAGATTCCTGCGTGGGCGTTCCGGTTTTTGCAGGCGGTGCCCGGCGTGACACTCATCCTCTCCGGTATGTCCAACCAGGAACAGCTGGACGAGAACCTGCGCACGTTCCAAACAGACGCGCCCCTCACCGCGCCGGAACAGGAAGCGTTACAGGGTGTTGTAGACGAAATGCTGCAAAAAGTCACACTGCCCTGCACCGCCTGTCACTACTGCGTCAGCCACTGTCCCCAGGGCCTGGATATCCCCGGACTCATTGATATTTATAATGAACACAGCTTTACCGGCGGCGGTTTTATTGCCCCGATGCTCATTAACACGATGCCCGAAGAAAAACGCCCCAGCGCCTGTATCGGCTGCCGGAGCTGTGAGGCGGTTTGTCCCCAGCAGATCAAAATTTCTGAAGCTATGGCGGATTTCAGCAGCAAGCTGAAGTAAATTGCTCCGCCGTCTCCCAGTTCCGGGGGACGGCGGATTTTTTCTTCTTTTACAAGCGGAGTTTACATAGGAGGATCTGTGAGCAACTCCCGGCACTTCTCGGCCCGCTCGCTTGTTAAAAAAGTAAAATTTTATCTGTCTCTGGCTTGCAATCCAGGGGACGTTATATTCTTATTACAGCACTTTTGCCAGGAACGATTTCAGACGGTCGCTGGACGGATTCCCAAACAATTCCTCCGGGGCGTTCTGCTCTACGATTGTGCCGCCGTCCATAAAGATCACGCGGCTGCCGACTTCACGGGCAAATCCCATTTCATGCGTCACAACAACCATCGTCATACCCTCACCGGCAAGGTCCCGCATGACCTCCAGCACCTCGCCGACCATTTCCGGATCTAAGGCGGAAGTGGGTTCATCGAACAGCATGACTTCCGGCTCCATGCACAGCGCACGGACAATCGCAATCCGCTGTTTCTGCCCGCCGGAGAGCTGGCCCGGATAAGCGGCGGCACGGCCGGCCAGCCCCACGCGGCCCAGCAGCGCAAGGGCTTTCTGTTCCGATTCCTCTTTGTTTTTCTTCAATACCTTGACCGGGGCCAAAGTCATATTGTCCAGAATTGTCATATGGGGGAACAGGTTGAAATGCTGGAATACCATGCCCATTTTCTGACGGTGGATATCAATATTGACTTTCGGGTCCGTAATGTCTACGCCGTGAAACATCACGCTGCCGCCGGTGGGACGCTCCAGCAGATTGAGACAGCGCAGGAACGTGGATTTTCCGGAACCGGACGGCCCGATCACGACTACGACTTCTCCGCGGCAGATTTCCGCCGTGACGCCGTTGAGCGCTTTGATTTCGCCGCCCTTAAAATGTTTCTCCAGACCCGTGACCCGAATCAGTACTTCTTTACCGCTCACTGTTCCGAAGCCTCCTTTCCAGCCGGTTGACCAGCCATGTCAGCACCATGACCATCGCCAAATAGATCAGCGCGACGCCGAACAGCGCCATAAAGCCGCCGTAGGTCTTGCCTGTGACCAGCTGCGCCGCTTTCGTCAGGTCCCGCAGTCCGATTGCCGTCACAATCGACGTTTCTTTCAGCAGCGTAATCAATTCGTTGCCCAGGGCAGGCAGGATGTTTTTCACCGCCTGGGGGATGATGATATACCACATCGTCTGTACGTAGTTCAAGCCCAGAGAGCGGCCCGCTTCCATCTGTCCCATATCCACGCTCATCAGGCCGCCGCGGATAATTTCCGCGACATATGCCCCGGAGTTGATGCCGAAGGACAGGGCGGCAATCCCTACCAGATTCCGGCTGGATTTGAAAATAACAAAGGCCATAATCAGCAGCTGTACCATCATAGGGGTGCCGCGGATGACCGTTGTGTAGATTTTGCACAGGATGTTCAGGATATTCAGAACAATCCCTGTTTTTTCCTCTCTGCGCTGGTCGTGGAAGGTTCGGACGATCGCCACCAGCAGGCCCAGCAAAAAGCCTAAAATTAACGCCAGCACCGCGACTTTCAGCGTATTGCCTATGCCCTCCACATACAGTTTCCACCGGCCCTCCTGTACGAAAGCCTGGTAAAAATCTTTATTCAATTCCTCCCAAAAACCCAAAACCGCGCCGTCCTGGGATAAGGCAAGCAGTTCCTCACACCATGCAATCCAGCCCACTGCCTCGCGCTCCTTTCTTCTCTATATCAATTTATACCAAACAGGACGGCTGTTTTGCCGCCCTGTCCGGTTCTTTTTTATGCCTTGATATATTTGTCAACGATTTTCTGAATTGAACCGTCGTCTTTCAGTTCCTTCAGGTATTTATTGACCTGCTCCAGCATCTTTGTGTTGCCTTTCTTGACGGCAATTGAATAATCCTCAACAGCAAACTCTGTATCCAGAATTTTCAGGCCGGGATTCGCGGCGACATACGCTTTCGCGGGTTCGTTGTCGATGACCACGCAGTCAACCTTGCCCGCCAGCAGAGCCTGTACCGCTACGGAACCGTTCTCATAAGCGATAACATGTTCCTCGCCGTAGCCGTCCTCCTCCGGAGGGGCGGAACAGTAGAGGTAACCGGTCGTATCTTCCTGTGTGCCGATCAGTTCGGCGTTTGCAAGATCATCTACTGTTGCGATGGGGGAATCTTCCGGTACGATAATGACCTGAATGCCGGTCGCGTAGGAGTCGGAGAAATCCATATTGGCTTTCCGGCTTTCCGTGACGGTAATGCCAGCCATAGCGATATCGCTTTTGCCGTTCTGCACGGCTTCCATGGAGGCGGTGAAGGTCATGTCGTCCACAACCAGTTCCAGGCCCATTTTCTCGGCAATCAGACCGGCAATTTCTACGTCAATGCCCTCAAAACCGCCGTCGCTGCCAATCATCTCATAGGGCGGGAAGGATGCGTTTGTGGACATATGCAGTTTTCCTTTCTCTACGACCAAGCTGTCAGAACCGCCTCCGCCGCCGCAGGCCGCCAAAACCAGGACCATTGCCAAAGCCAGCGCCAGAGATACAAATTTTTTCATAGTGATAACGTTCCTTTCATGTATTTCCGTCTTCCAAAACCCCCAGATATCTCTCCGGAGTATTTCAAGAGCATACTACAGCGGCGGACAGTTGTCAATATCCTTTTGAAACAAAAGCACAAGAAAATCTATGAAAAATCTGTATTTCCCGTCAAACGCAATACATGAATCCGGAAAGAGAAACGGCAGTCAAGACAGTTCAGATCAGCCAGCCGCGCCGCTAA
>CAMWQV010000460.1 GCA_947176425.1 uncultured Clostridia bacterium | reverse complement strand
CTGCCCGAAGCCTGTAGAGATGTGCGTGGACTGCTGCGAGGACACCGTACACTTCGACGCCGGCGATCTTGCAATGGAATCCATGGGCCGCATTGTCCAGCTGGATGTCAAACTGTGCAAGGTCTGTCCCCACAAGCGGGTAGCCCTGGGGGTCCTCCTCTCCGAGGTGGATGAAGAGGGCAACGAATATAAGCGCGGTCTGAAAGCCATGACAATTCCCGCCCACACCAGAGAATGCTGCCGCGATGTGACCGTCCGCAATATCAAATTTGTCCTTCCGGAGGATCTGGATGTTTGCGGTTCCCCGCGCTCTATCTGCAACCAAAGAAACTTCAAAGCGCGGTTTATTGCCCACTATATTGACAATGATTTCGATTGCTGTGACCTGATGCTGTAACCATTTACAGCACTACCGGATGCCGCCTGCCGCGTCATCCGGTTACATAGAACTTTTGATTGTATTAGACTTCTGCTTTGACTATACAGCTTTTTCCCAATTTGTTTTATTTATATTGCTCTCCAGCTGCATTTATTATATAATTAAAAACAAGAAGTTACAGGTATGTCATATAGAAGCGGAGGAATATATGAATAACGTGATTTTCTATTTCAGCGGTACGGGAAACAGCCTGAGAACCGCACAGATTATTGCCCAAGAAATTGGAGGGGCAAAATTAGTTTCCATGCGGAACAATCCCGCAGATGTCTCTGCGGCAGACGCAGAAATGATTGGGTTTATCTGTCCTGTCTATGAGTGGGATGTTCCGAAAGCCGTAAAAAAGTTTGTTGCGCAGCTTGCAGTCAACCCGCAGGCATATACATTCATGGTGGCTACCTATATTGCAATACATGGCAGGTGTTTTGAAACGATCAGTACCGCTTTGCATGAAAAAGGCACCTGTCTTCATTTTGGAAAAGCCCTGCGCTGTGTAGCGAGCCAGTGTATCGCCTATGAGCCTTTTCCGCCTGTACAGATTATGGTGCCACTTGCCGAAAGGAACGCTCAAAAAATCGGAAAAGAAATTGCGGTCAGAAGGTTGAGAAAATATCCGGTCATGTCACCGATTTCAAAATGGCTGTATCCCAAAATGATGACTCCGTTCCTGAATATTCAGCATGAATATGACAAAGGCTTTTACGCTTCGGACGCTTGTATCGGGTGTGAAGTCTGCCGCAGAGTTTGCCCGTGTAAAAATATTACCTTCCTAAATAAGCGCCCCGTCTGGAATCATTCCTGTGAAGGCTGCAATGCGTGCGTAGTATATTGCCCGACAAAAGCTGTTCAATTCAAAACGCCGGACGCATATATCAAACTGAATAACGTTATCACCAGAAGGCTTGGTCTGCCGGAGAAACGAACCAGATACCATAACCCCTATATAACAGCAGCAGACTTAATGAGAGATTCAGTGGAAGCTCTCCAGACAGGCGTCGTTTTGACATAGGTGATGCAGAACGGACGGCCTGGATTTTGGATGCGGTCAAGCAGCATACACGCCGCCATACGCCCAATGTCTGTGTTGGGCATCTGCACAGTGGTCAGCGGCGGCTCTGCCACTGCGGACTGACCCGGCGCGGCATAGCATTGACAAAACGTAAATTGTGATGTATATTTAGAATGCAGTGAATTTACTTTATGTAAATATCAATTTACAAAACGGAGGTTATTATGAGAGCCAGGTACATCACGATTCTGCTTGCATTCTGCCTGCTGGGGAGCGTTCTGTTAGGCGGCTGCTCGCAAAACACACAGTCCGAAAGCCTAAAAAAATTTTCCGCACTGACAACGGGGGAAGAACAGGAATCCGCTTATACGTACAGCACATTCTTTCTTCCGGAAGTGGACGGCATCTTCCAGCCCTACGTAGGGGACACTATGCCCTACTATGAGGACGGCGTCTATTACATCTACTATCTCAAGGACGGCGGCGATTCTCTGCGTCACTCCATTTACCTGACGACAACGACGGACTTTGTGACCTATAAGGAACAAGACGAGGTTGTGCTGGAGGCGGCTGACGGCGGACAAGACCTCTGGATCGGTACAGGCTCCGTGGTGAAAGTCGAGGACAAATATTACTTCTTCTACACCGGTCACGGCGATTCTGGCCAGCTGGAGTTTCAGGAAAAAGTCATGGTTGCTGTCAGCGACAATCTGACTTCCTTTGAAAAAGTGACGGACTGGGATATTACACCTCCGGCAGAGCTGGGACAGAAACGGGACTTCCGGGACCCCCAAGCTTATTATGATCCCGAAACCGGGACAATCTCCCTCACCATAACAGCGGCGCAGGACGGCATTGCCAGAATCCTGAAATATACTCTCAGCGCGGACCTTCAGGAAGCAACCTATGACGGCATCATTTTCACCAACACAGGGGGCGATTTCTGGAACCTGGAGTGCAGCGATACTTTCAAAATCGGCGATACATGGTATCTCACCTATTCCGCGCAGGATGATACCTTGTGGTATGCCTCGGCGGACAGTCAATTCGGCCCCTATTCGGAAGCGAAACGCGTAGAAGGAAAGCTGTTCTATGCGGCCAAGCATGTAGAAGACGGTGAAAATTCTTATATGGTCGGCTGGGCGCGGCGTTCTGAAACTCCGGATTCCCTGTCGTCGGTGTCCGCATGGGGCGGGAATATTGTCGCACAGAAGATCATCCAGACGGCGGACGGCGGTCTGACCTTCGCGCCGGTGGACAGTGTGGCAAAGCAATTCTCCAAACAGCAGAAACTGAAAAACACGCAGATCGAACTGGAGGCAGGAGACGGGTACAGCTATCAGGAAGCCTATACCTGCTATGAGAGCTTCCTGCTGTCCGGTAAGTTCCAATATACAGGCAGCGGCTCCTTCGGCCTCAGCTTCGACTATGACGGTCAGGCAGACAGAAACAAGCTGATTTCGATTTCTCCCAGCGAAAACAAACTCCAATTCTATTTGAATGAGGGCTTTACGCTGATTACGGAAAATGCCGTTGACATTCAGCCAAACCAGGAATACTCCTTTACTTATGTTCAGGAAGGTTCCGTCGGCGTCTTCTATATCGACGGCATGGCCGCGCTGACAGTACGGATTTACGGCGCTACCGGCAAGCCGATTCAGCTGTTTGCGGAGAATAATTCGGTCGTATTTTCTTCTTTGCAGCAGTACACGAAAAACTGAATACGAAACGCCAAAAGCAGCGGGAAGACTACTTCTTCCCGCTCAGACTGTCGAAAAACGGCCTGATCTGGAGGGAACCAGACAGGCCGTAAAAAATAGGAGAGATAAAAAATGACTTGAGAGTTGAAAGTTAGAACCACTAAGAAGCCAGAAAATCGCAGTGAACTTC
>CAMWQV010000459.1 GCA_947176425.1 uncultured Clostridia bacterium | reverse complement strand
ACAGTAAAATGATAGCCGACAGGGAATCGTGCCGTAAATATGAAAATGGGGGAAGGGTAAAATAAAGGGTCAAAAGGGTAGAGGACTGGGAGTAGTTTTCCCAGCCCTCTTTTGTCTCAGTCCCAGTTGATTTCATCATGTGCCACGGTTTGACCGCTGGCATATTCCTCCATAGCTGCCTTATGCGCTTTCAAATCATCCTCTGTCGCTATATCATCCACATCAACCGGAACGAACCGCCTGACAACCTCCAAAAGAATCGGAAGTTCACCTTCTGGAACAAAATCAATCATCTGTAGCAGCTGGCTTTTTACAGTCACAGTAATCCCCCCTTATACACTTCCCCGCGTGGGGCTATTTTTTCGACAAGAACAGCATCCCCGTCCGGATAAGAGAAAACGACGCGCCAATCTCCAACGCGGAGCCGGTAAAGACGAACACTCCCCGACAATGGCTTTACATCCCCTTTTGGCAGCCGCTCCACGGCATTTCGGATACGCTGCTTTGTGGGCCGGTCCATGCCGCCGATCACCTTCACAGCCGCCTTTGCATATCTAATCTCCATCGGCGGCACCTTCTATAAGGCCATCAGAAGCCACAGGAGCGGCGTTGTCCCGCTCCATCTCGTGGTCAATGGCACGGTTGATAAAGCCGTTGATGGATTCGCCGTGAGACTCTGCGTGGGCTTTGATGATGTCCTTTTTGCCCTTTTTTACCTGTAATCGAACATCATCATAAACTTTTTTTGCGTAATCGTTTTTTATCTGTGCGGTTGTTTTTGTTTTTGGACGAGCCATGTATAACACCTCCCCGTATCATCATACCACACATTAGCATCAATGTACATGTACAAAACATACAATCAATGTACATGTATTTTGCGTAATTTGCCTATTGAAATACATGTTCATGTATGTTATTATATCAATGTCAGGAGGGAACAACACCGAACGACAAGGGACCGGAACCGCCGAAAGCATCCGAAATGCTGGGTAATATACCTGTGAGCCGTCAGAGGGACGGGCAAGAGGCAGGAAGATTTCCAGCAGGTCCCAACCAATAACGAAAAGGAGTAACTACAATGAGTATCACCGAAATTAACACCACGGCAAAGGACCTGATCGACATCAAGGCCATGATAGCGGAGCTGGAAGCAGAGGCGGAAGCCCTCACCGACCGGCTGAAAAGCGCGATGGTGGAGCGCGGGGAGGAAGTCCTCCAGGGCGACGGCTGGAAAGCCACGTGGAAGAATGTCAACAGCCGCCGGTTTGATTCTAAGGCGTTCAAGGCCGATCACGCGGATTTGTACAGCCAGTACAGCAAGGCTACGACCACAACCCGTTTCGTTCTCAGCGTATGAGAAAGGGCCGCTATCCTTACCGCTCAAAGTCTGGATAGCAAGCCCACGCAACCAACAACCACAGGGGCTGTGGTATTCCAATAGTATCACAGCTCCCTCCGGAATACAAGAGGAGAATATCAGGATTTATGATAAATATTTTGAAAGACGTATCCGCCGCCGTTGAGGCGTTCGGTGCAATCCGTAGGGCACGGAAGCGCGGCGCAAACCGTGTCAAGATCGAGGTCAAGGCGGTTAAGACCCTGCCAGTTGTGACGCTCAGTTACTGGGGTCAGACGATGGAGGGCTGCTTGTTCACCGGCAAGGAGTGGAAGCCAGTACGGGACGTGTTTGATAGTCTTGATGCTGACACTCAACGTGCCCTCACTTTTACGCCACAAGACGGCAGATGGGCAGACCGGGCGCGGTTCTGGCAGGAGCAAATGAAACCGGCTCTGCCGCCGGAGATATATCACCGCGCTATGCTGAAGCTCACACACTGGTTTGCGCACTGTGTCAGGATGAGATTGGAGGCGGCGAAATGACCGAAATTGAGAAAATGCAGCGGTATATAGCGCGGGCAAAAATGCCAAGCGACCCAAAAGACAACTACTGCTTCTGTTTGGGCGAACTGAATGCGATCGAAAGATTTGCAAAGGCTGATTCCTTCAACGC
The DNA here is from genome assembly GCA_947176425.1 of uncultured Clostridia bacterium. GTDB lineage: Bacteria > Bacillota > Clostridia > Oscillospirales > Oscillospiraceae > Pelethomonas. The sequence continues at coordinate 1,324 of CAMWQV010000459.1, read as the reverse complement.
GCTATGCCTGCTCTTCGAGTACGGCAGAGCAAAAGGCTACCGGGCGGCAAAGGCGGAGGTGCGGAAATGAAACACACACCGGAATACTACGCCAGCAAGCCGAACCTGCTGCGGATCGCCAGAGAACTGGCAAGCTATGGTAAGGATTCCAGACGCGTTACAGATACGCTGATGGTTATGATTGCGGCATATGCGGCGCAGAAGCCAGCCGAACCGGTCCAGGCCACCGCAGACAACAACCAGCGTTTCAATGATCTGCTGAACAGCTACCGGAACCCGCAGGCCACTTTTGACGAACTTATGGTTTTAGCGGCGGCAGAGAAAGGGGAGCAGGCATGACCAACAAGATTATGAACCGGGACAACCTGGAAGATATCGTGATCCGGCTGAACTGCTGCGCGGCTTTATTCAACGTTCTCCATGCGGACATTTCCGCCGGGCAAGACTGTGTGGACGCTTTTGCCGGAGCGGTTGACCTGCTGGAAGCTATCACACAGGACTTTGAACGTCAGATTTCCCGTCCCACAGTCCGCACAACAGGTCCCACGTCCCGTCTTCATACAGCGTCATCAGGGACACGCCTGGAGCTAACCCTGCGCCGGGTCTGGACGCTTCCAGTGCTTCCAGCCGTCGTGCAATGTTTCTATTCATTGTTTGTCGCCTCCAAATTTTCCAGTCTGGTTATAATGTCCGTCTGCTCCATCAACTTCAGGCTGTACTCCAGGATGGAGCGGGCCGCACTGATACGCGCCTGTGCGTTTTCGGTTTCATTCTCCGTGATCTCCCGCAACGTAGACAGAGCGGGAGATATGGACTGCTGGGCCTGCCGTGTGGCGTCCTCCACCATTCCGGCAAAGGCTTTTTCATACGAAATCCGAAACTCTGGATCAGCCAGATACCCCCGCAGAGTTTTAGAGGTAATCCCGGCAGCGGCAGCAGCCTTTTCTTTTGTCGGGTTCGTCAGCAGAGCTAACAGGGCTTTTTGTTTCTTAGGGGTCAATCAGTTGCCTCCTTTCCTTTGGTAAAAATCGGTAATTATTATTCATACATTGCAAAAGCCGCCTCCTCCGTGGCAGAATGTAGATGTCAAGTCCACATTCCATCACGGGGAGTTGCTTCGGCGGCTCCTTACTCTTTACCGCCGCCGATCAGTTCAGCGGCCAGAAGGTCATCAGCCGCGCCCTGAGTTGCCGTATACGCTCCTGCAAGTCCGTCATGTCAAAGCATGGAAAGGATGACCGATCCGTTCTTCATAGCCAGCCTTGACCTTTCCGTAAATTACCGGAAGCGCGATATCACTTATTGCTTCTATACTGTCCACGCC
>CAMWQV010000458.1 GCA_947176425.1 uncultured Clostridia bacterium | reverse complement strand
GAAAACGACCGGAGTTCCTGCGGATGATCCGCCAGTGCAGGCAAAAGAAAATCGATATTAAGACGTTGGATATGATACAAAACAGGAGAACCATAGCCGGAAAAACACTGTAAAAGAGTGCGGGAGTGATTTATCACACGTGTAAACACTAGTTCAGGAATTCCGACAATATAACACTTACAACTGCTTGGTTACCAATAAGCCCCTAAAAGCACTGAAATATTGACGCTTTTCTATGATAGAATCCGGTCGATATTTTAGTGCTTTTAGGGGCAAACTATTCGCAGTTGTTGTAAGTTTTTGGCTCCTACACACTTTAAAATTCAGACTCGAGTGCTATTTCAGAGGTTTTCAGAACCTTTTGAAATAGCACTCTTTTTTCTTATGCTCTGTTCCCTCTGCCAGAGAATTGCTTTGCACACCCCTTGAGGTTATCGTTTCAGAGTATAAAGCTATCGTTTCAGAGTTTGCACACCCCACTCATTCGAGGTGAATTTGGGCTTTTAAAGCATCCTGCAACACCTGTGAAAAATTAATATTGCGCTCTATAGCAGCGGCATTAAGCCATGCGGGTAAGGTGACTGTCCGGTTGACTGACCGATTGACCTTTGCCATACGAACAGACGGCATATACACATCAACCAACACAGCCCGCTCGTTTGGTTCGACTACCACATCGGACAGCGGTGTAGGTGCAGGAATTTCCTCATCGTCCTCTTCCAGACCATATAGCGCACACCCCAGGAGTTCTCTTGCTGACAGCAGTGCATCGTTGTCATCCGTGCCGCTGGTGGCTACATCCAAGTCTGGAAAGACAACGGCAATCTCCTGCCCTGCTTCATAAGTGAATACAGCGGGATAAATATAGCGTTCGGTCTTTTTCATACATAGGGCCTCCTATCAAAATTTGGGGAGGGAGCCGGGGCCTATCTGAATCTAAGCCCCGACTGCCGTTTGATACTGTCAAGTGTCTTGCGGGGGATGTCTTTGTCTGGATGTTTTACCGTTACCCGCCCTTTTTTCACAGGGTGTTTGAACTGATGGTGACTCCCGGTTACATCCACTTCATACCATCCGTCCGCTTTCAGCATCGTGATGACTTCCCTTGATGAGTAGCTTTTCATGTAGTTTCCCTCCCGGCACTGTTATAATAACACATATAAAAGTATTTGTCAAGAAGAATAACAAATATTTTTATATTTGTTATTTGCCGTTCCGTTTCCTGATGTATCAGTTCGTAATCCGCCACCAAAAGCAATCCTGCAGAGGAATTTTGCCTCGGCAGGATTATTTTTTGCATTTTTCAAAAAAGAGCTTGTCCACCATGAATATTATCCATTTTTCAACAATAGGCATAAAAATGGCGGACAAGTTTCACCTGTTCAACACAATTCTATCACTTAGATTACGAGTTGACAAGCTACTATGTTATCAGTGGGGAACAAGTCCCCAAAAACGAAATATCGCAGGCCTGATTAGCTATAAGGGCATGGGATACGCAATACTGACATCTGATTTTACAGATGTCATATGGAGTACCCTTACTTCCTTATACCCTTTTCAGGCTTTTAGTGTACTCTCCACGTAGTTCGCATTGCGTTCCTTGCCCACCTGCAGGAGTCAGGCAGAAAGGCAGGAACGCTATGAGAACGTTCAAAGCATCGAAGAAGAACCGCACCGATTACACTTATCATTTCCTGACAGGCAAGTCAGTCACAATCATCCCGGACAAAGTGGGTGATGACTGGATTGCCACCCTCCACACAGACGATGATGCTATCATCGATGCAGACCGCCGGGAAAAGTATCATGCCTCGGTCAGCTACGATGCCTGTATAGGCTCGGACGGCGCAAGCGACTTTAACAAGGAGAAGATCAAGTACATGGAAGATACTGCACCGGACCCGCTGGAGTGCATCATCGAGGCTATTGATGAGCAGGAACACACAGAAAAACTGGAGAGACTGAAAGCGGCGATTCAGACGTTACAGCCACAGCAGATCGATCTGATCTACAAGGTCTTTTATGCCAAGCGCACCAACGTGGACATCGCAGCGGAAGAAGGAGTCACGGAAGCCGCCATTCGCAAGCGGCTGAAAAAGATTTACGCCAACCTTTTTAAGAAGTTGACCACATTTTAAATAATTCCTGAAAAAGAGGGGGTTCGATTACCCTCTCTTTTTTTGCTATACATAGAGGGGCAAAAAAGCCGCTCAGAAAGGAAGGTATTCAGGTTGAAACACAAAATCACGATCAACGTAGCCAACCGACACGGAAACAAAACCAAAGTCCTCAAAGGTGCGAAGATGAGGTTGCCTACTCGACTGGCACGGTTTCTGTTTGGAGGCTTCACGCAAGTGTACCTCCTCGCACCCGGACAGACGGTTGAATCCGTTGATGTCAGAGAAATCGCGGAAGGAGAAAAAGCACATGGATAAAGAGTTAAGAGTATGGCAGGCACTCGTCATGGGTGTTCGTGCATTCGCAGACAGCCTGGAGGAGAGCTTGGGGGCATTCGCTAAAAACGCTGCATCGCAGAACATCGAGTGTTCGCCGGAAGAGGAGGATACAGCCTCCTCCGAAACGGAGCCAACAGAGGACACATCCACCGAAGTGGAGCAGGAACTGGAGCCGACAGAGGATGCTCCCTCTGAGACTGCATCGGAGGGTGAACCTGAGAAGGAGATCACGTTGCCGGAGATCAGAGCCTTTCTTGCGGAAAAGTCCCGTGCTGGTTTCACGGACGAGGTCAAGGAACTGCTCAAAGCACATGGTAGCTCGAAGCTCTCCAGCATCGACCCGACCGAGTATGCGGCGATTATGAAGGAGGCTGAGGAACTTGGCAGTTAAGCATTCTACCCGCGCCCACGCCAGCTTATCAGCCTCTGCAAGCCACCGCTGGTTGGCGTGTCCGCCCTCGGCTCTGCTCTGCGCAGAGCTGCCGGATACAACAAGTGACTATGCGAAGGAGGGCACTTGCGCCCACGAGCTTGCCGAGTACAAGGTCAAAAAGCTCCTCGGCATCGATGTCGAAGACCCGACCGAGAACCTCGACTATTTTGACCAAGAGATGGCGGACTGCACTGATGACTATGCGCAGTACATTGCGGAGCAGATTGCGAAATACGGCAGTCCAGAAGTTATGGTGGAACAGCGGCTTGATTTCAGCCGGTATGTCCCTGACGGCTTCGGCACCGGAGACTGTGTGATTGTAGCTGATGAGGTGCTGACCGTGGTGGATTACAAGCACGGCAAGGGCGTGGAAGTTTCCGCTGAAAACAACAGTCAGATGATGCTGTATGCCCTCGGGGCGCTGGAACTGTTCGATAGCCTGTAGGCC
>CAMWQV010000457.1 GCA_947176425.1 uncultured Clostridia bacterium | reverse complement strand
TGCAGGAGGTCGAGGATAAAACCGGCCTGATCCGCCGCTATATCCAAATGCAGGACCATATCGCCGCCATCTTAAATGCCGCCGTTGAGATCAAAAACATCAATTACCGCCAGTATGAGGACCCAAAGATCGATCATCTCACAGACCTGATCCGAACGGCCGCTCAAGCACTTAAAGAGTAGGAGTTATTTTCACTATGGCTTTTGAGGGACTCTCCGAAAAACTGAACGCCGCCTTCCGGCGCCTCCGCGGGAAGGGACGTATCACTGAAGCCGACGTCCGAGAGGCAATGAAAGAAGTCCGCCTCGCACTCCTCGACGCCGACGTAAGCTATTCCGTCGTTAAAGACTTCGTCGCCAAAATTACCGAGCGGGCCGTGGGTGCTGACGTCCTAGAAAGCCTGACCCCCGCCCAGCAGATCATTAAGATCACCAACGAAGAACTGACCCTCTTAATGGGCGGCGGAAACGAAAAAATCAATATGGCCCCCCATCCCCCGACAATCATCATGATGGTGGGTCTCCAGGGCGCCGGTAAGACCACCAACGGCGCAAAACTCGCCGCCTACCTCCGTGACAATATGGGAAAACGGCCTATGCTGGTCGCCTGCGACGTCTACCGTCCCGCGGCGATTACCCAGCTGCAAGTGGTCGGCGAACAACTTGATATCCCCGTTTTTGCTTTGGGACAAGTCAACCCTGTGCAGATTTCCCAGCACGCCCTGCGCTACGCAAAGGACAACGGCTATGATACCGTGCTGCTGGATACCGCCGGACGGCTCCATATTGATGAACAGCTGATGAATGAGCTGAAAAACATCAAGAAAGCTGTCAACCCCCATGAAATTCTTCTGGTCGTCGATGCCATGACCGGTCAGGATGCCGTCAGCGCCGCTACAGCCTTCGATGAGGCGCTGGGGATCGACGGCGTGCTGCTGACCAAGCTGGACGGCGATGCCAGAGGCGGCGCCGCGCTCTCCATTCGGGCCGCAGTCGGAAAACCAATCAAATTTGCAGGCACCGGCGAAAAGCTGGACATGATCGAAGTCTTCCACCCGGAACGCATGGCCTCCCGTATTCTCGGCATGGGCGATATGCTGTCCCTGATTGAACGGGCGGAACAGAGCTTCGATGAGAAAAAAGCCGCTGAATTGGAACGCAAACTCCGGAAAAACCGCTTTACCCTGTCCGATTACATGGACCAGATGGCTCAGCTGCGGAAAATGGGCGACCTGAATCAGATTGCCGCCATGATGCCGGGCGAAATAGGCCGTCAAATGGCAAATACGCAGTTGGACGAACGTCTGCTGATCCGGCAGGAAGCGATTATCCAATCCATGACCCCGAAAGAACGCGAGACCCCCGGACTGCTGGACGCCAGCCGCAAAAAGCGCATTGCCGCTGGCTGCGGTATGCAGGTATCGGACGTCAACCGGCTGCTGAAACAGTATGAACTCATGCTCCAGCTGACAAAAAGCCTGTCAAAAGGCCGCACGCCCCTTGGCCTGGGGAGAGTGCCGAATGTCGGAAAAGTGGGCGGCTTGAGTAAAATGCACGGTTTCGGCCGCAGAAAACGGCTGAAATAATCTGTCGTCAAATGCTTCCCCGCATTTATTATAACTTATTATCTTTCATTTGGAGGAAAATTATCATGGTTAAGATCAGACTGCGCCGTATGGGTGCAAAAAAAGCTCCGTTCTATCGTGTAGTGGTTGCCGACAGCCGCTATCCCCGCGACGGCCGGTTTATTGAGGAGCTGGGCACTTACAATCCCTGCGTCTCTCCCGCTGAAATCAAGATCGACGCCGACCGCGCTAAAGAGTGGATCAAAACCGGCGCACAGCCGACTGATACGGTTCGCGCTCTGCTGAAAAAGGCTGACGTGCTGTAATGGAAGCTGGAGGGCACAGCATGAAAGACTTGCTGCTCTATATCGCCAGAAACCTTGTTGACGATCCGGACGCCGTCTCTGTGACGGAGGTGCAGGGCGAGCAGGAGCTGACGCTGGAGCTGCGCGTTGCTCCCGACGATATGGGAAAAGTGATCGGCCGTCAAGGGCGGATCGCAAAAGAGATCCGTACACTGATCCGTTCCTGCGCTCAGCGTTCCGGACAGAAGGTTTCCGTCGATATCGTAGATTAAACGAAAAGCCAGAGGCCGCTGTGGTCTCTGGTTTTCTGCTTTATGCGGCTCTTGACTTTTCCTGCCGTGCTGCGCTATACTATTCCTCTGTGTGAACGGACATTATTTTATTTCGGAACAGGAGTTTCTTGTCATGAATATCTATCTCGTTATCCTGTGCATTACCGCTCTGACCGGCGTCGGCGGACTGGCCGTCGGGGGAATGCTGGCCGCCGCGGTCCACAGCCCATCGGAACGGGCAGTAAGCCTGCTGCTGCGCTTTACTTCCGGCGTGATGCTCAGCGTCGTGTGCTTCGACCTCGTTGCCGACGCGCTAGAAGACGGCGGCGTTCTGCCTCTGTTGTGCTGGCTGGTAATCGGATATCTGTGTACGTATCTGCTGAACTGCTGGATCGATAAGCGCGCCCACCACAGCCACAGTCATGAACAGCCGCATCATCATGACCGCGAACATGACCACCACAGCCGCGACAGCGGCGAGATGTGCGCCTGCGGACACCATACCCTCCATACGGCGGGGCTGGTCTTAGCGGCGGCGGTAGCGCTGCATAATATGCCTGTGGGAATGGCAATCGGCGCGACTTTTGCGGGTCAGGATATGGTCCGCGGCGGCATTTTAGCGGCTCTCATTATCGGTTTGCACAATATCCCGGAAGGAATGTCCATCGCCGCCCCCCTGCTGAGCGGCGGCTCCAAACCCTCCGGCGCGGTCGGAATCGCGGCTGTCAGCGGAATCCCGACGATTGCCGGGGCGCTGCTGGGCTACTCTGTCGGAACCATGAGCGCCGCCCTGCTGGGCATTTCCCTCAGCTTTGCCGCGGGTGCGATGCTGTATGTCATCTTCGGGGAACTGCTCCCGGAGGCGGAACATCTCTGGCAGCATAAATTGTCCGGCGGCGCGACCATGCTGGGGATGCTGCTGGGAATGCTGCTGATCTTTACCAACGGACATTGAGAAAAAAATAGTGACAGAACGATTTAAAAGCGTTATAATACGCATATCATTTTACTTGTTAATTTAGGAGGAAGATAATGGATAAAGAGGTCAAGATCATTTCAAAGAGGCAAGTCCCTACTGAAAAAGAAATCGCGCAGCTGATTCTGCCGCGCACCATTCATATGGTCCCGCTGGATACCATCGACGGCTTCGATGTGCGGCCCGGTTTCTACGAGATCAACGGCGCAACCGCGATTCCCGGC
>CAMWQV010000456.1 GCA_947176425.1 uncultured Clostridia bacterium | reverse complement strand
ACATATCCTCGTTCAGCTTTGCGACACGGGTCATGTCCTTAAAGCTCCCGGCGGAAAAGCCCTGGAAATTAGGCGCGGAGGGGCTTCCCACATAGGCGCAGGACACCACATGGGCCAGCTGCGAGGTATACGCGATAATATGGTCATGTTCCTGGGGGGTAGAGGGCTGGAGATGTCCGAATCCAAGCTGTTTGGCAAACACCCATATTTCCTCTAAGCACCGTTCCGGCGTTCCGGGATAGGGGGTGAGAATCAGGGACGCTTTCTGGAACATCTCCGGAAACGAAAATTCATATCCGGACCGTTCGATACCCGCCATCGGGTGTCCGCCGATGAAATAGAACCCGCTGTCCCGCACGACCTCCTCCAGAGGCGTACAGACCACGCCTTTCACGCCGCCGCAGTCCATCACCAGACCGCCCTTCCGGAACCGGTCCCTGTGTTCGGTCACATAGGAAACGGTCGCTTCCGGATACAGGGCAATAATAACGAGGTCACATTCCGGAAGTCGTTCCGGGGTCAGAGCGGCAGAGACCACGCCCTCATTCAGCGCGCGGCTGAGGACTTCACCGTCCGTATCATAGCCGAAAAGGGTGCAGTCCGTGTATCTGTGAATCGCTTTCGCCATACTGCCGCCGATCAGTCCCAGACCGACGACGCCAACTGTTTCAATCATCGTCTTACTCCACAATCTGGCCGGTGGTAAATGACCGGTCCGCATAGGGACGGATGGAACGGACTTTTTCCATCATCGCGGCGAACTTTTCGGGACGCAGGCTCTGGGGACCGTCACACAGGGCATGTTCCGGGTCATTATGGACCTCAATCATCAGGCCGTCCGCGCCGCAGGCAGTCGCGCCCAGCGCCACCGGCGGCACCAGCTCAAAACGTCCGGTTGCGTGGCTGGGGTCCACCACCACAGGCAGGTGGCTGAGCTGATGGAGTACCGGAATCACGGACATATCCATTGTATTGCGGGTGGCGGTCTCAAAAGTACGGATGCCGCGTTCGCAGAGAATGACCTGCTCGTTTCCGCCAGCCATGATATATTCCGCGCTCATCAGCAGTTCTTGCAGCGTATTGCACAGGCCGCGCTTGAGAAGCACCGGTTTTTGCAGTTTGCCCAGCTGTTTCAAAAGTTCAAAATTCTGCATATTGCGCGCGCCCACTTGGATCACGTCGATCCCGTCGAACAGAGGCAGGTGCTGGGCGTCCATGATCTCGGTTACAATGGGCAGGCCGGTTACTTTTTTGGCCTTCAGCAGCAGCCGGATTCCCTCCTCATGCAGCCCCTGGAACGCGTAGGGAGACGTGCGGGGTTTGAACGCGCCGCCGCGCAGGACCTGTGCCCCCGCCTCTTTCACGCTCTGCGCCACAGAAATAATCTGCTCCTCCGTCTCCACGGAACACGGTCCCGCCATGACCATAAAATGTCCGCCGCCGATTTTTGCGCCATTGCACAGGGTAATGACGGTATCCGCTTCATGAAATTTCCGGTTTGCGTTTTTGTAGGGTTCTTGGATGCGCCGCACCATCTCGACGATATCCAGCGCCATAATGCTCTCGATATCCACACGGGACGTATCCCCTACAAGGCCCACGATGGTATGATTCTCGCCGACGGACATATGCGTTTCCAGTCCCATATTGTGCAGCCAGTTTGTGAACAGCTCCACCTGCTGCGGTTCGGCGTTCTTCTTCAAAATCACGATCATTTTGACATCTCTCCTAACTGATAATTCTGATAATTTTTGTGTCAGGCGCTTTCCGGCAGGCAAAATAAAACGGGCCTTACAGCCGTTTTACTGTAAGACCCGCAATGGACTTGATAAGCTCCACTCTTTTCGCCGCAGCAAAACACACCTTATCTACTTGTGTAGATAAAGTAAAAGTAAGCGTATGCGGCGTTGGAGCGGAGAGATTTCATAGCAAAGCACCTCATGCTTTAAAAGCTGAACGCATTATATCACGATTTTTACCGTCTGGCAAGAGGAATTTGCAAAAAATCGAAAAATTCAGAAAGTAACGTTTAAAAGTAAATCGGGTATTTCCGCATCTGTTCAAAAGCAACAGCTGTTACGCGGCGCAGGACATCTTTTGTGTAGAAATCGGACAATCCTTCCAATATATTTGTTACGTCTGATTTTGTGAATGAAAATTTCAGAAAACTCCCATATAATTCGTTTGCACACTCCGCCTGCCGGTTAAAATCCAGCGCAAACGGTTTTGCGCGGACCCGGCTGATGTTCTGGTAAATATCTTCCGTGACCGGGTAGTCATTCCAATCCGACAGCAGCGCGAGTCCATTGTCAAATACAGGACACAGCCGGTAGTTCCTGTTTTTTTCATTGCGTAGCACCGCAAGATTATTTGTATGGCGGTCTTCATTCAAAAAAAACGCGTCCAGCTCCAACAGCATCGTTATATAGGGACCTATGCCAGACAGTCCTGTAATCTGCTCAACAAAATCTACTGTATAGCGAATCTGCTCTGTCGTTTCCATGTGGGCAATCGATTGTGCCAGTCCTGAACCGGTATAGGTGCGGTGAAGCCGTTCAAAAGGGACCAATATCTCATCCGGTCCGCGAAAGTTATCGCTGACGCATCCGCAAAGCTCCTGTCCGCCATATTGGATCATGACCGGACGATATTCTACATAATCCGTTACGTTTGATTTTTTTAGCAGCGCGGAGATCAAAACTTCTGCCAGCGCTTCATATCCTATATTATCTGCTTTATACCATTTTCCGTCAGTCTGCCATTTCGGCTGATCGCCTTTAGACGTATGTCCGGCAGACGGCACCTGCGGAATATTTTGCAAATTGATTTTCAGCATATTATTCTCCTGTCCGCGGATAGTACCGGAACTGCATCCACAGATCATCTTCGGCAGTGCGTCCGTTTGCTTTTTCAACAATTTGCAGCGGATCATAGCTGGTCAAACCCCACCGGGCCAATTCTTCTTTCATTCTGCCCCGCGTCGGGGGAAAGCACCGGTCCAGCAAAAAATATTCAAAATCCTCCCAGTCAGGCTCTTCGACCACGCCGAACGCCCGATGGAGCATATCGTCTGTTTTATTCTGAATATAAATCTTTTCTTCCCCAAAGTCAATATCAATAATCGTACATATATCCTGTTCGTACATGTAAAATATCCGCATAGTACAGCCTGGCCTTGGTTTCTCATAGCTGTCAATATCAATCATGCGGTCATCCCCTCCCAAGCTGCATTTTGTGATAGAAACGTCCGAAAATCATCAAAATTTCCGGTTGTCAAGTCTTTTTTCTGCAAGAAAACCGCCTGCTGCCCACAGACCGCCGCGAAAATATCCTCACACTCAAAGA
>CAMWQV010000455.1 GCA_947176425.1 uncultured Clostridia bacterium | reverse complement strand
TTTTTACCTCGTTCACGATGTAAGTACGCTGAGACACCTTTGACAGTACGATATGACAGCTGCCGTCCGTGGTATAAATTGCGTTTCTGCTGGTCATGCCCTCATTGTCGGGGAGCAGTTCTCCGTTTGCTTTGGTGATTTTAAACTCTACGCCGGGAATCGCTTTGCCGGTTGCGCTGTCGATTTTCCGAATAATCAATCCGCCTTTCGGCTGGTTGCGGAACTCCAGCGTCTTTGTCTCATTGGACTCAATCTTGACTGTCTGGGGCACGTCATCCAGGATATAGCCCGGACGTGTCTCCACTTCCTTGACCACCAATGTCGTACCAGGTTCAATATCGTTTATCAGAATCGTACCGGCTGAATCGGTGGTAAAATAACCATTGGCGTTCCCCACAACTGCGCCGTCACTTGTGGTAATAAAAAACCGGACGTCGCTCATAGGCTCTTTGGTCACACTGTCAATTTTTTTAATCAGCAGCGCGCCCTTTTTACTGTTGGTAAACGTCAAAGTGATGCAGTCCTGCGAGTTGCCGGAGATATACGCCGTCTGGGGTGCAACGTCGATGACATAACCGTCCGGAGCGTTGATCTCCTCCACGATGTAGGTGCCTGCATCCAAATCGGTGAGAATGATATTGCCGTTGCTGGAGGTTTGATACTCCCCTACAATCGTGCCGCCGCTGCCGGAGGTCCCGCTCAGGTAACGGATACGAAACCATGCGCCAGCGAGAGGTTTTCCGGTATCCGCATCGATTTTCCGAATAATCAATGCAGATTTCGGGATGTTCTCAAAGGTAACAACCGCGGTTTTGTCATGCTCCACATATACGATTTGCTCGGATGGTTCCTTGAGCATATAGCCTGTTGGCGGCTCTACCTCTTTGATCTTGTACCACCCAGTATCAAGGTTGTCGATATGGATGATGCCGTTTTCATCGGTATAGTAATAATTTTCGTCCAATTTCTGATAAGTACCATACTGATTCTTGTCTTTGGCAACCCAAATCTCAAATTTTGCGCCCTTGACGCCATCTCCGACCACACTGTCGATCTTCATGATCGTAAGGCCGGGCTTTTTTTCGTTTTCGATGCTGACCTCGGTGGTCTTGCCGGGGCGCAGGTATACTTCGTGGGGCGTGGGGTCCAGAATATACCCTGCCGGAGCTTGCTTCTCTGTGATGATATAGTATCCTTCCGCAAGATGCTTCTTGGGTACGAGGATCTCGCCGTTGGCGTCCACGGGGAAATCTCCGATCTTCACACCCGCTTTGGTTTTGACCTCGAAGAGAGCGCCGGTCAGGTGCTTGCCCTCAATATCCACCTTCACGATTTTCAGCGAAGGCCGCTGATGGTTCTGGAACTCAACCTGTGTCTCCCTGTTCGGGAACAATGTCACGGTCTGAGGCGTGGTATCCAGGATGTAATCCTCCGGAACGCTCTGTTCTGTGACAGTGTACACGCCGGGCAGCAGATTCTCAATCACAATCTTGCCGTCCTCGCCGGTTGGTTTGGTGGTGATCGTGGGACCGTCCGTACTGCGGAGGGTGAAGGTCACGCCGGGAACAGGGTCGCCGGTATCCTTATCCCGCTTGCTGATAATCAGTTTGGGCCGCTTATCGTTTTTCAGGCGGATTTCAGATGTTTTTCCGGGGAACAGTTCCACATGACGCTCGGTTTCATCCAGAATGTGGTCCGGAAGCGTGGCGGTTTCCTGCACGGAATATACACCCGGTTCCAGGTCCTCCACGAAAAATTCACCGCCGTTCTCTGTCGTGCGGTCCAGATAATGGCTGCTGTCTCCGATTTTAGAAATGCGGAAGGTGACGCCATCCAGCGGTGTGCCGTCCGCGCTGGTCTTAATGAGCCGGAAGCCGGGCTTTTTTGTGTTTGTAAACACAAATTCTGCCGTCTCATTGGCCCGCAGATGAATGATGCGCTGGGCGTCGTCTATCACATAACCGGGACATTCCAGCTCTGTTACCACATAGGAACCGGTAGGGAGTTTCGAGAGGTCTATCTCCCCATTGCCGTCTGTGATAAACTCCTGCGGGCCATAGCTGCCGTCGACCGCTTTAATGCTGAATTTCACGCCGGGGATGGTCTTGGAAGGATCGGCGCTGTCCACTTTAATCAGCTTCATACCGGGAAGCACGTCATTGAAAAAGAGCAAATCTTTTGTGCCGCCTCCGGCAACCAGCTCCACCTCCTGAAAATTGAGGTCCAGAATATGGATATCGTCTCCGGTATCCACTTCATTGGCACGGTAAGTACCCGGCTCCAGACCGGTCAGAAGGATTTCACCGTTTGCATCTGTCTCATATTTTCCGATAGAGTTGTTATTCCGGAAGATTTCAAACGTGACACCCTTCATCGGCTTGTGGCCCTGCCGGTCATATTTCACAATCCGCAGGCCGACTTTGGCAAGGTTCTTGAACACCAGCGGTCCGGCAGGCACGCCGTTGCCGTCATCGTCCAGCTCCAGTTTGATCTGCTGGACTTCGGTGGTGGGTTCGTAACCGGGAGGGGGTACGATCTCCGTGACCGCGTACTCGCCGGGTTTGATATATCTTCCGTCTTTTTCCGTGGTATCCCACCACTGCACAGGCTCCAGCTCACCGTTTTCATCGGTGGTAAACTCATAGTCGCCGTTTGTCACAGAAGAAAATTTGAAGGTAGCCGGACCAACGCCCTGGTTGGTCATGGCATCCCGCTTATACAGGATAGGACCGTCGGGGCCGTCACTGCTGCCGTTCTCAATCCCTGCCGTGGGGCCAACCTGGACCGCGCCCGCCGCCGTGCTGTTTTCCGGAGCTTTGCAGGTCGCAGTAAATGTTGTACCCAGCGGCGTACAGCCAGCGGGAGCAGTGGTTTCTTTGACGTAGAGGGTTATACTGCCTCCATCCTCCACAATGTCGGGGACAGAGGCAGTTGCTGAACCATCCGTGCCGCTGGTCATGGTTGCCAGGGGTGTTCCGCTGCAGGCTGCGTCCGCATAAACGGAGAATACTGCGCCGGAGAGAGGATGCTTATCCTCTTTGGCAACTTTCATCAACTTGAGATACACAGGCTTCTTCGGCGTGGTGGTTGTACCGTTAGTGAACGTCACCTTCGATTCCCCGCCGCTGCTGGTGAACTTTTTGCTTGTCATATCAGCAGTGCCGCCGGTTCCGGTGATACTGGTCAGATAGGTGGGATCATCCTCCACCACCTCGAAACGGAAAGAAGCGTCCGCATCGAAGTCGATGTGTATCATCTCGTCCGCTTTCAGAGTGAATTTTAGACTGCTGCCAGTTTCCGTCACTTCACTGGTGCAGTCCACATTGTTTTTCTTTGCGGAGAAACTGTTGGGTGTCCCGG
>CAMWQV010000454.1 GCA_947176425.1 uncultured Clostridia bacterium | reverse complement strand
GAGATGTTCCGGATATCCGGTCTTTCATGGAGGCCGCCTGCTACCCGCAGTTGACAGAAAGCGCACGGATCAGCAGGTGGGCCAGCGTGTGCAGCAGGACATAGCGCGGCGACGCGTTTTCTTCCCGGAAGCGGCTGTTCTCCGCCGCCTTCAGCATTTCCTCATAAACGCCTTTATTCTCTTCCTCCCATTTCTGCACCTTTTCTTCCTTCAGTTCTATAAATATTCCTTCGCCCTGCAGCTCGACCGCAGGCAGCCATTCCCTTTCCGTTTGGGAAAAGATGGGGGCCAGCGCGGAGCTGCGGTAATCCCCATTCCAGCTGTGCAGTCTGGTAAAACCCAGCATGACCACTGCTTCTGTCAAACGGGGTACCGCACAGATCCGGCTGATCAGGCCGCTGTATTTGACAGGAACCTCCTGTTCCTCCGTATAAAAGTAAAGTTCCTGGTCTTCGTCATCTTCTTCAAAATCCTGTTCTTCGCTTTCTTCGCACAGGACTGCATATTCATCCTCATACAGTTCCTGCTCATTTCTCGGACGCTTTGTCTTTGCGTCTTCCTCCATCTGTTTCCATACGGATAAGATTTCTTCCCCATCGACATCGTGAAGGGACGGGACAATTTTCTTATTGATATACTCCAGCGCCTGCTCCTCTGTCCGGTCTTCCAACGCATCCATATAACTTTGCAGGACCTGATGGATCTTTGTTGTCCACGCCGGAAGATTCAGCGCGCTGACCGTCGCCGGCATATACACGCCCGCCGCCGTTCTCAGCTTGGTCACGGGCGTCTCTGCGCACGGTTTTTTATCATACTCTATTTTCAGCCAGGGGCGCCGTCCGGTACAGGTATATACGGATTTCAGCCCCGCAGCGGTGAGCGCGTCCTGCATACTCCGGTACGCGCCGCAGTCATCACAGAATACCGTCAGACTGCTGATGCTGTTGCGTCCCTCCACATTTTTCAGCTTCAAATTCAGCTCTCCCTCCGGACTCCTTCCGGGGCAGGGCGTTCCGCGGTGGACCCAGGCGTCATAGGGGAAGTCGTCCAGATGTCCGCGGGGACAGGCCACGATGAAGCGGGAGGGGACCAGGCGGGAACCGGTGCAGTCCTCCGCACGGCATTTCGGCGCGCTGGAACGATTCCCCGCGAGCGTCTGGGACATGACCAGCCGTTTACAGTTGGGACAGTATAATATAGTTGGAAACCGGTAAGCGGCTATATCTCTGCTCTTATAGTCTTTACTCTCATAAGCTGGATGAGGACTGGGGTCCCATTTCGGCGTCACAAAGTATTTTTTCTCAAGCACTTTTTCCAGACTGCGGCAATGAATGATCCGCTTTTTATCCGCTTCTTTGGAAGAAAGCCAGCCGTCCGCTTCCGCCAGAATGACCGATTCCTCCTTAAAATCCACCATTGCGCCGACACCGTAGGAGGTTACCAGCTGCGAGGTGCGTATTTCTCCCACATGCTTCTGCCGTGGTTTTCTTTGATTAGTTCGTCTCATGTACGCGGCCTTCTTTCTCTTTCCCGTTCTATGAGATACACATTTGACTGCGTATCTACATTCCGCATGGAATTCATGGTAGGCGGAAATGCGCCGCTGCCCGCTTTTTCTGCCGGGATCAGCAGTGCGTCTGCCGTTTCAGCGGAAGCGGCGTTTACTGTATAGCGGAAATACTGCCGTTTTTCGATTGCCTCATCTTCCCACTGTTCTACGAAATCACGCAGCAGTTCCCGTGCGTACTCACAGGTGTCCGGAGACTGCTCCCTGATCCGCAGCAGCAGGCTGTCGAAGATCATCTTTACCTGCTGGTGCGTTGTCCGGAACCGGAAAGCGTCCGAATCCCTGCTCAGTTCCGCTATCTGCTGCCGCACCAGGATCACGAACACCGCATGGAGCGCTTTTTCCAGCGTGCGGTACGCATACGGTGCCGCGCTGGTCGGCTCCACCATCCTGTTCAGCGTCCCGTGATAGGCTTGAAACTGTTCAAAATGCCCTTTATCACGCGCACGCATCCTGTGCAGCAGCACGATCACCAGACCGGGATTGGAGCGTCCCACACGGCTGGTTGCCTGGATGTATTCCGCTGTTGATTTCGGCTGTCCGTATACCGTCATCAGGCCCAGACGCGATATATCTATCCCTACGGACAGCATATTGCTGGACAGGATATACGAATACGCCCCTTTTTCGGGATAATGTGTATTGTCCAGGATATTGCGGACCTCTGTGATCTCCCGTGCGCTTTTGCGGCTGGTGAGTTCGCTGTACTCATACGTCAGATCAAACGGCGGCATTCCCACACGCTCCGCTTCCGCCGAGAACTTATGCAGCCGCAGGAATTCCGCATACGCACGCACACGGTCCAGAATCAGCGTATCCGCCGCTCCCAGATCCTTCAGCGAGTTAAAATATCCCACATTCGTCCAGAACTGGTCGATTACCTCTTTTTGTGTCCCTGTACACTTCAGGTACTGCAGGGCAAAGGAGACGGTTCCAAATGTCCGCACCAGCGCGTCTGTCAGACTGCCCCCTGTTTCACAGCAGCCCAGATACATTCGGCTGGGCCGTTCCGACGGAGCGGCCTGACGGGCAAAAAACGAGTCCTCCTGGTGCAGTCCCGACGGCGGGAATTGAAAATGCTCCCGTCCGTACAGCGCTTTGATCTGCCCACCGGCGTTACAGACGGTTGCAGTGGACGCTATAATCTTGGGCCTGATCCCTTCTCTCGTACACAGCTGGTCTATGGCAATCTCATACAAACCGCTGATCGAGCCGAGCGGTCCGGAAATCAGGTGCAGCTCGTCCTGAATCAGCAGGGAAGGGGGCAGTCCCTTTCCGTCCGCTGCAAAAATACTCCCCGCCTTTTTCTCCCACGCCAGACGCGCAAATTTGTCGATCGTGCTGATCAGCAGCGTCGGCCTCCTTGCGTAGATATCGTCATCCACGGTAACCACAGGCAGTTCGTCATGGAACGGGCAGCCGCTGTCCGAACATCTGGCGTGGAACTGATTCTCTGCTATCCAATAGGACGTGTTCACATCCAGCGGTTTCCCGCAGTATGGACATTCAGAAAGCTGTACAGGACTGCTTCTGACGCTGTGTACATCGCCCGCCTGCAGTGCCGCCAGTATGCTTTCCGCTGACTTCTGGCTTTCCTGACCGTCACTCTCCGAGACAACATGGTTAGGCGTTACCTCGCTCCCCACCCACATTCCGATCGATATTTCTCCGCCGGGTATTTTTTCTCTCCGACGCAGCAGTTCGCATTCACAGATCAGAGACGCCGCCCGCTCAAACTGCTGCGCGGTCATCCTTCGGAGCGTGTACCGCATCAATACCGCTACGCCCCCGCT
>CAMWQV010000453.1 GCA_947176425.1 uncultured Clostridia bacterium | reverse complement strand
CTGGCTGAATACGGCCTTTTCTACTGTATACGATCCGTCCCAAACTCTCCTGCACTATCTCAATCAGGAGTTTCCCTATCTGCCGCAGTGGAGCAGGCGGTTTCTGTCCGTGGAAGAAGGCGTGATTCCAGCGCCGCAGTGCGTGACCTGCACCGTAGACAGCGATAGGATTGAAATTCGCTTTCATCTGTACTATGTAGACTTTCTGCTGAACGGCGAGCCTGTATACCAGCCTTTTCTGGACTGGGACCGCCTGTCCGAGCTGGACAATACGGACATTTTCTTTTATCTTCTGCCAGTTGCTGTTACTGCGTGCAATCGTTTTAAGGAGGCCGAAGCGGAAATCTGCCGCCGTTTGCTGGGCACCGCCGCGCCGGACCCGGAGCAGATTGCGTCCTGTCTGGCGGGGATGGTCTGCTGTCTGGAGCCGGACGAGGACCGTTCTGTCTTTCCAACCGCGTTTTTTGCGGAGGACACAGAGCATCTTTACGGCTGTACTTGGTATGCGGAGGAACAAATTCTGCGGGTCTATCTGCTGGACACGCACAGCGGACAGTATTATACAAAAGGCGACTATGAGGACGTAATGGATATGCAGACAGCGGTCAGCATGGGGCGGCAGCTGTTGTCCGAACTGATCGAACCTACGGCGTTTCCCATGGAACTGCTGCAAAATCTGCCGGAAGAGGTCTATATTGATCCAGATTATTATGCGATTGCTCGCGACAGGGAATTTTCCGGCGCAGATATTCCCCGCTGGCTGCTGGAAGAAGAAATTACGTCCGAACGGCTGAAAACGCTGCTGGAGCTGCTTTCCAAAGGCCGTCTGAAACGCCTGGAATTTACTTGGTCAACGACGGTTCCGGCAGGGGAGGAGCAGGAGTGCGGGGCATGGCGTTCTCTGGTATTCCTGAAGGAGCAGGCCGGGTATGCCTGCCTGTATTTTGACGATTTCCGCGCCCAATCCTACGCACTGTTAGCCCGTCCGGAACTGTACGGACAGTCAAAGGGCGTGTCCTTTGTACCGTTTCGGGAGGGAAGATTGTTTGACCAGGATGTCCATAAAAGTTTTTCCAGTATCCGGCGGCAGCTTCCTGTGATTTTCCGGCAGGTCAGCTGGCCCAACAATGTCAAATATATGGCAGGCAGAGTTTGGGACTATGCCGTCAACGTCACCCACGGACGGCATAAGTACAATCTCGACAAACAGCTGCTGGGCGGTTTTCCGGCGGAACGGGCGCATAATAACAGGAACGCCAGATTTTATTTTTACGATTACCCAGATGCCGCTGTCTGGTCAGACGGACTGCTGGAAGTCGGGGAAGGGAACCGCGAACGTTTACAGCAGGTATTAGCGCAGTTTTTGCAGGGCGGTTTCCGGAAACTGCGGCTGACATGGGGGACGGAAACCGGGTCCCGCCGGCATATCGTTCTGTTAGAGGACAAGGGACGTTTTTTAATGGTCTGGCTGGATGAAGACAAGCAAACGGCAGAATATCATGTAGCCGACACGCGGACCTATATGGATGTGGAAGGGAAAAAATATCCGAAAGATGTTTTTCAGGGCCGTACTGTACCGGCTTATCTCATCCATAACGGTATAATCCCGCTGCGCAATGCGTTAGAACTGCTGCTGGCAAATCTGGCGGACCCATATATCATGATCCGGAAATTTGCTGAGTACGCCGCGGAGAAACCGGTGAAAGCGCGGTCATATGAAACCATTTGGACAGAACTGGTGGGGGACACGTCTATTTCTTCTTGATGAGGTAAGCGACGATTGCAGCAAATTCCCGCTGCGGCAGGTGCCAGATGAAGCCGTCCATATAAAACACCGGTTCCGTAAAATCATAGCCGCATTGCAGGACAAGGTCTTCTGAAACGCTGGTGCTGTCCATATCTTCCAGGATTTTTTTGCAGAAAGCAGCAATTTGATCCGCCTCCTCGCCGGGGGATTTTTCCAGGACCCAGAATTTTCCGTCGGGGCAGGTCGTCAAAACAAATCCGGCTTTTACCAGACGTTCTGTAGAGATGTGTTTTGCCATTTCATTACGCTCCTTTTATCAAATGCAGCTATTGGATGAACATAGCGTCGCCGAACGAAAAGAACCGGTAACGTTCTCTCACAGCTTCTTCATAAGCGTTCAGGACAAGCTCACGTCCGGCAAACGCAGACACGAGCATAATCAGGGTACTTTGCGGCAGATGGAAATTTGTAATCAGCGCATCCACTGCCTTAAAGGAATATCCCGGATAAATAAAGATATTGGTCCATCCCGACTTCGGTTCAATATACCCGTCCGCACCGGCCCAGCTTTCCAGGGTACGGCAGGAGGTGGTCCCCACACAGATGACGCGTCCGCCGGAAGCTCTGGTTTGGTTAATAAGATTTGCGGTTTCCGGCGGAACGACACAAAATTCACTGTGCATTTCATGTTCCGTGATCTCGTCTTCTTTCACGGGCCGGAAGGTCCCCAAGCCGACATGCAGGGTAATATAACCGATTTTGATGCCCTGTTCTTGAAGCTGCCCCATTAATTCCTGGGTAAAATGCAGACCTGCGGTCGGCGCGGCGGCGGAACCGTTGACACGCGCATATACGGTCTGATAGCGTTCCTGATCCTGCAATTCCTCTTTAATATACGGCGGCACCGGCATTTTTCCCAGCCGTTCCAGCACTTCCAGAAAAATTCCGGAATATTGGAATTTCACCAGCCGGTTGCCGCCCTCGATCTCGCCGGCCACTTCACCGGTCAGTTCGCCTTGCTGTCCGAAAGTCACTTTCGCGCCGGTCCGCAGTTTTTTCCCCGGACGCACCAGGCATTCCCAAACATTGCCGCCCCGGTCAACCAGCAGCAGCACTTCGCACACGCCGCCCGGTTTTCCGTCTGCGTTTACCCGATTCCCCAGCAGACGTGCGGGCAGCACTCTGGAATCATTCATAATCAGGCAGTCGCCCGGACGCAGCAGGTCCGGCAGGTCATAAAAATGCCGGTGTGACCAGGCACCAGTTTTTCTGTCCAGGACCAGCAGGCGGGACGCATCACGTTTTTCCAGCGGCGTCTGGGCGATCAGCTCCGGCGGCAGTGCAAAATCAAAATCTTTTGTTTTCAAAGCAGTTCCTTTCCTGGGGACAGGCCCCGATTGTATTTTTGACAGGTGTCCGTCAGCACGCACCATTCCGGCGGAAAGTGACTTTGCTGAACACACAAACTGAAAAAGTGTAAGAAATCTTGTTTCAGCCGCCCGGAAACGTGCAAAAACAGTTGACAGTCTCTGAAGAATGTGGTATGAAATTACGGTGGTCCGCACGGCGTACAGCCAGTATACACGCGGACGGAAAATTTTTCAACCCGCTTTTTATT
>CAMWQV010000452.1 GCA_947176425.1 uncultured Clostridia bacterium | reverse complement strand
CCTCATCGCTGCCGGGAAGTGTCGGGGTTACTGCGGGGATTTGGTCAACGGCCTGCGTCTGATCTGTTGGCTGAACCGTCTGTACCTTCTGGGGCTGCTGTGTTGACGTAATGGGAATGTTGGTGGTGTCTACAGGGGCCGGATTTTTGTCTCCCGGAAAGAGCAAAACCTTTGCTCCAATTGCACATACCACCATTACAACTACGGTGATTACGATTGTAATAATTGTTTTTTTCATAGCGTTTATGCCCGCCATTCCTATAACGTAAAGGCGGGATACCTCCCTTTCTGGTCTAAAAATTGTGAAAAATACAGAGTTTGTTTCATTTAGTACAGA
This sequence comes from uncultured Clostridia bacterium, assembly GCA_947176425.1. GTDB lineage: Bacteria > Bacillota > Clostridia > Oscillospirales > Oscillospiraceae > Pelethomonas. Next base: position 3,033 of record CAMWQV010000452.1, on the reverse strand, counting down.
CGAAATTCTTTGTCCGGATACAGCTGGTGCAGCATCTTCCATTTCAGCCGGAACGCCTCTGTGCAAAGATACTTCTGTTTTTCTTTGCTGTATCCTTTTACATCCTCTACGACTTCCCGTCCGTTTTCCTCATAGGTGAAATCGGCGCGGTAGATGACGGCCCGATGTTTCCTGCCGTCTTTATCGGTAAAGGATGAGGCAATAAGAAGCGGCGCCTGAAGCTGAAGGTTGGAAATGCGTCCTGCTCTCTCCAACAGCCTCAGTTCCTGACATCTGCGGTATTCTTTCACGCTGTCAAACCGTTCTTTTACCGCTCCATGCCCCTCCATTTTCTCCGCAGCAGAAAATCCGTCTTCATAGACATACACTTTGTTGTTGCGGTATTTTCGTGGTTTTCGAGATTTTGGAGGCTGGATCTTCTTTGGAGGAACAGCTTTGTTGACCGGTGATCCGGATGATGAACGCAGCCCTCTTCTGAGCAGCAGTGCCTGATACTCCTGTTCCGTCATATGCAGCATAAATAAAACACTCCCCTTTTTCATCTTCATAAAAATGATATGCTGTTTTTCAAAAAAATATCTAAGGACACCTGCAAATTGCTAATATTTTTTTTGAATCCTGCATATAAGAAGACAACCAGTTTTTAAAGGCTGTATACATAGATTTTTTTGAGAGATTGAACGGTCAGTCTCTCCCCCAATCCGTCCGGGGCAAAGGGCGTTTCTATAGTAGGCGCATCTTCTATAAGATGCAAACATACCGGAGTCTCTTTCAGGGACAAAAAATTCAATGCTTATGCAGAAAGGAAAAATGAAATGAAAAAGTTCGCAACAACTATTATTATGATGATCGTCGCTATTCTTGCTCTGTCCTCCATCGCTTTCGCCGCTGACGACGAAGTGAAGGATCTGGGTTCGTCCATCTGGAGCGATGGCATGAATTACTACACCGCTGACGGCAGCGGCGAAATTTGCGTCATCCCCTGCGAACCGGCTTTTGCGGATATCGGCTCCGCTGTCATGATTAACGGCGAATACACCTATATCGCTTACGGCGACGGTGCGGTTGTTGTTATCGAAAACAAAAAGAACATTGGGCCTGCCATCATGTCTGACGGTGTGTATACCTACACTGTTTACGAGGACGGCGCGATTGTTGTCACTCAGAACAAGTCCATTGGTCCGGCAATTATGGCGGACGAGAATGGCACCTATACCGTTTATGAGGACGGTGCGGTTATTTTCGTGAAGAATCACCGCACTGACCTTAGCAAAGACCTGGGTCCAGCCATCTATGCGGATGACTATGCGACATATACCGCTGACGGCAGCGGTGTCATCCAGATCTATCCCCATGAGGGAGAACCCTATGCAATTTGTGTTCATGAAGATGGATACAGCCACTGCCTTTGCGGGTTCTGCCCACCGTGCAACTATTGGAACTAATGGTCTCCACTGCGGACGCCAAAATCCAACTGCACCAAAACCGTCACTCTCAAAAGGGGTGGCGGTTTTTTGAAGGGTCTGGTAAAATACTGAAAATACGCTTGTAAAACAGAAGAAAGCATGATATAATTATTAAGAATTATCCGGAAATAACAGTATTCAGGGCCTATCCTTATTGTGTATCGGGGACAGGCACCGCAGTCCGCTTTCCCTGTTTATCCACAGCAAACACGAAAACACTGAGAAGGCGAGGTATTGAAATGCCAAACAAAAAGGACATCACGGAAAAGCAGCTGTTCGATATTGAAGATGTCTTTGCAGACATTATTAATGTACTGATTTTCAATGGAAAAGAAACCGTTTTTCCCCACGAATTAGCTCCGGCAAAAATAAAAACACAGTTCAAGGCGGATGGAGAAATCCATGAGCAGGAACGTGATGTGGCAAAACTTTGGATGCGCGGCGGAGTTCGATTTGCCGTATTGGGGTTAGAAAATCAAACAGAAGCCGAAAAGGACATGATTTTGCGCAATTTTTCCTATGACGGCGCTTCCTACAAAGAACAGGTCATCCACAACCGTCAGAAGGATGCTGAGAAATGGGTTCCATATCCGGCAATCACCATCGTTTTGTATTTTGGCAAGACGCACTGGAAAGGACCCAGAACATTACGGGAACTTTTTGGAGATGATCTCCCACCTGAAATAAAGCTCCTTATACCAGACTACAGACTGCATATATATGAAATCTCTTTTCTCAGTCCGGATCAGGTTGCAATGTTCAAAAGCGACTTCAGAATTGTTGCGGATTATTTTGTGCAGACACGCAAGGATGAAAATTACATACCGGCCGCAGACACAATTCAGCACGTTGATGAGACACTGAAATTGTTATCGGCATTAACCGGAGACAACCGGTTTGAAAATCAAATCAACGAGTTGTCTAAGAAAGGAGGCTCGGTGAATATGAGCGATGTACTGACCAAAATCGAGCAAAAAGGACGATTTGAAGGTGCGATTTTGACTTTGATAAGGCTTGTTCAGAAAGGACGGCTTACACTTTCTGAGGCTGCATCTGAGGTAAACCTTCCAGAAGAAGAATTTGCCCAAAAAATGGAGGAATTCAAAAACAAAAGCTGAGAAACGAGGCCGCCACCCAATTCGCGGGTGGCGGTCTTTGTTCGTCTGTTTCATTTCATGATTTTCTCTGGCTTGTGCATATTTTATCTCTGCGCACATATCGAGCTGGTACTGCCCTGTTTCCCTCACGAACGCAAACAGACATCTTGGGCAATATCTGACAGCTGTGATTTTCACACTGATATTGCCGATGGGTTAGTTTTATTCGTCCGTATTTCCTTACTCCCGGCGGACGCTGGAGACTCACAAAGAGCATACTATCCTCCTCCTTGATTCAGTGTTTCTGCTCAAAGTGGACACCCTGCTCAGTCTGCTTCTTCCATAAATCTCATCCCAAACGTGGAGGGATAAAACGCAGGAACAGAGCTTTTGCGTTTTTTCTGAGTTTCTTCATGAATTTCCGGCTGAACCGCTTCCTCCGTTTCATTTTCCGCCGCCTGTTCAACCGA
>CAMWQV010000451.1 GCA_947176425.1 uncultured Clostridia bacterium | reverse complement strand
GTACTCGCCGCGCATTTCCAGACGTTCGACGCGCTCGCCGCCGCTACAGAGGAAGAATTGACAGAAATCGACGACGTGGGCGCGGTCACAGCCGCCTATATCCGCGAGTGGATTGACAACCCGCAGTCACAGCATTTAATCAGCCGTCTCCGGGAAGCGGGCGTGTCGATGGACGCCGCGGAACAGCCCGGTGGGGAACAGTTCAAGGGCATGACCTTCGTCCTCACCGGCGCGCTGGCACGTTTTACCCGCGAAGAGGCCGCCGCCTTGATCGAACGGCGGGGCGGGAAAGCAAGTTCCTCCGTGAGCAAAAAAACGTCCTATGTCGTAGCCGGTGAGAACGCTGGCAGCAAGCTCCGTAAAGCAAATGAACTTGGCATCACCGTCCTGACCGAGGACGAATTTGCCGCTATGCTGGAAGAGGAAAAAACAGAGAAATCCGCAGAAGAAACCCCGGAAAAATCTGAACAGTATTCGCTGTTTTAATTATTCCGCTTGACACATCTTGTTAAGAGGTATATAATACCTCTTAACAGGAGGTGTTTTTGATGAAGGTCTCGAAAGAGATGGCCAAGGGCAGCCATGAATTGATTTTGCTCAAGCTGCTCAGCCGGAAAGATATGTACGGCTATCAGCTTATCGAGGAGATGGCTCTGTTGTCCGAGGATGTGTTCCGCATGAGCCAGGGGAGCCTGTATCCATTTCTTCACACATTGGAGGAGCGGGGTTTCATTGACTCCTACGCTCGAACGGAAAATGGCCGGGCGCGGCGGTATTACCGCCTTACCACAGCCGGACGGGAAGCCTTGGAGGACAAAGAATCACAGTGGTCAGTCTATGTCAAAGCCATGAGTCGGATTTTGAAAGGAGAATTGACATGAACGGGTGGTGGATGGACGATTTTATTTCCCAGTGCCTGGCGGACGTCCCTCTGGGGACGTACCGTTATTGGGCGGAGAAAGAACTGCGGGACCATATGGAGAGCCTTTGCCTTTCCCTGACCGAAAGTGGAATGGGCCTTGACCAAGCACGGAGAGAGACTTTGCGGGCTATGGGCGAGCCGGACAAGCTGCAAAAGGAGTACAGGGCAGCGTGGCAGCGGACTCTGACGGGGCGGATGGATGCGTTGGTGCGCCTGCTGCAGGCGTGGGCCGTGATGGCTGTGGTGCATTTTCCGGTCTACCGGGTGCTGCTCTGCATATGCATCAAGGCGGTCAAGTACCCTGAGAGATTCTGGGGCAGACTGCTGGGGCCCATCCTGAACGCGATGGACTATGATTTGACGGTTTTGATGATAGAGTTGCTGCCGCTGGGCCTTGCCTTTGCCGTGGGGGCGCTCTGCCTGGGCCCCAGATTCCGGACGGAATCCCATCCCGCGCTGCTCATCAGCGCAGGGCTGTACCTCTACTGGGTCTGGACCGTCGTGATCGGCGGGGGGTACGCGGTCCTCTTCTCCAACTTGTGCTTCCGGCATATGGTGGAATTTCAATTTGAAATTATAGTGCAGCAGTATCGCTGGACCTTTGTGCTGTGCATCCTGGTGGGAGTGGTGTCCGGGTATCTTTTTGAAAGGAAAGCAAAGAGAGCCGCGGCGGCGTAACGGGGCTGCGACAAAGAGGAATGCGGCAAGGGCGAGTTCAGCCGGTCTTTCGGCTTGCTGTGAAAAAATGAAGAAAACGAAAAGTCCCTTTTCCCATTCGTGTTGATGGATATGCGTACTGGAGATTTCACTAATCCCTGCATGAAATTGAAAATTGACATTAAAATAATCGGCACAGCAAATCGGAATTTATGGGAGTTAACGATATATGCTAAAAGAAAGTGGTAAGTTTGTAGGCAAAATTACCCTTGTTCATGTGATAACGTATATTGCTTGTGGTATGGCAGCCATGACGTTGTTTCATTATCAATCCTCATTGTCACAAGCTGGTATGAGGGATACGAATAGTCTAATTGTAGGATTAGCCCCTGTTTTTCAAATTGTTCGTGGTGCTTTATTTGGTATTGTTCTGTGGTTGTTTAAGAAGTCTTTTATACACAGCAAGTATGGGTGGCTGATGATTTGGACTATGATTTTAATTATCGGTATATTCAATACACCCGCCACCGCTCCAGGTTCTATTGAATACTTTATCTACTATGAGCCAACAGAATTTTGGAATTTGGAGATTGGCGGTATGCTTGAAATTCTAATACAAACTTTTTTGTTCAGTTTTATTTCTTTCCATTGGGTTCGCCCTAAAGATAAACAGGGAAGATAAATTCCGGTTTGTTGGACAGCTCGGCGAAGGTGGAAAATTTTCAGGTGCTTATCAACACGAATGGGAAAAGGAAAAACGAAAAAATTTCTTGACAGCGGCGGAAAAAACTGGTATTGTTATACGAAAGAGAGCGCAACAAGTGAATCATGCGGATGATTGATTCAGGAGAGACCGTGCGGACAGCGCGGCGCCGAAGGAGCAAAGCCACACTCTCTCAGGCAGCAGGGACTGGATCAGGACGAAATCTGGAAAACATCGAAACGGTGTACCAACGGGGCAACCTGTCTTAAAAACAGGGAATCTCTCAGGTCTGATAACAGAGGCGTAACATAGAATTTGTTGCGCCCTGTTTTTGTTTTTAGAAGAAATGATTTATCGGGAGGAGAACAGTATGAGCGATTTGAAACGGACCCAATTATATGATGTGCATGTGGCAGCGGGAGCCACGATGGTGGATTTCGGCGGCTGGGAGATGCCCATTGAGTATCCCACCAAAATCGTCGCGGAACACCTGTATACCCGTCACGCCTGCGGAATTTTCGACGTTTCCCATATGGGACGCGTTTTGGTTGATGGGTCCGAAGCAGTCCCCTTCCTTCAGCACGTTTTGAGCAGCAACGTCATGGCCCTGGACTTGAACCAGGCGCAGTACGCGATGATTCCCAACGAAAACGGCGGCGCGGTGGATGACGCGTATCTCTACCGCTTTGAAGAAAAACGCTTCCTGCTGGTGGTCAACGCCGCCAATACCGATAAAGACCTTGCCCACCTGAATGAGCATGTCAAAAATTATGACGCCAGGATGACTGTCATTACCGGCGACTATGCAGCAATCGCGGTGCAGGGTCCCAAATCCAAAGAGATTTTGCAGACGCTGTCCGGCGGCGCGGCGCTGACGGAACCGGTGAAAAATGCGCTGAATACGCTGGAATTTGAGGGCCGTACCGTGCGCATCGCCAAGACCGGCTATACCGGCGAGCCTTTGGGCTATGAGGTCTATATCCGCAGCGGAGAGGCCGCCTGGCTGTGGAACCGTCTGATTGAACTGGGCGCGAAGCCCGCTGGTTTGGGCGCACGCGATACTCTGCGTATGGAAGCCTGCCTGCCCC
>CAMWQV010000450.1 GCA_947176425.1 uncultured Clostridia bacterium | reverse complement strand
ATCAATCGCATTTACATTCTCTTTCAGATTTACCTTTTGTATCATTGGTTTCTCCCCCACAAATTCCAGTTTGTCTCACCGATTATATCACTGCCATTTTTCAATTTCAAGTAATGATTAGTGAAATTGCCAGTACGCATATCCATCAACACAAAGGGTAAAAGGGCCTTTTCCCATAAAATTTACAGATATCTATTTACAGCAGGTATTCGTCATGTTATAATACACATCTTGTATTGTATCGGCCTTTCCCAGCCGAACTGTCCGAACGGTGAAAGAAAGAGAAATTGAGGTGTTCATTATGAGTATCAATACTAATTTTTCCAGAATTTTATCCTTATTGCGGCAAGAAAAAGGAATCAGCCAGCGAAAAGCCGCCGCGGAACTGGGCATCAGTCAGGCTCTGCTCAGCCACTATGAAAACGGCATCCGGGAACCGGGACTGAATTTTGTGACAAAAGCCTGCGACTACTACCATGTATCGGCGGATTACCTGCTGGGCCGCACGCTCAGCCGCGACGGTGCAATGATCGAAGCCGGCGGCCTTGTGGACGCCAGCGAGGAAGCGGAATCCCTGAAGGGGAACATTATGGCCAAGCTGCAAAAAAAGCTGCTGGTCAATACCACGACGGTACTTTTTGACCTGCTGGGACAGACCGGCAGCAAAGAGGCCGTCGGAGAGGCGGGGGCGTATCTCAGCAGCGCGCTGTATCAGCTCTTCCGGCAGCTCTACCGCTGCGCAGGCGGAAATGAGAGCTACTTTTCAACCGATATGCAGACCTTTGATCTGGACGTTTTGAACGCGGATATGACGCTTGCAAAAATTCGTTATGCCCGTGCGCTGGAGGAGTATAAGGGCGAGTACCCGGCGGTAGACGCACAGTCCCTGGCCGCAACTTACCACGGCATGGCGCAGGCGGTGGCGCAGGTCTTCCACAATACGGACAGCCGGGTACAGGAGCTGGACCGCTTAGAACAGAAAGGCAGTAATTAAGTATGAAGCAGGATCAAATCAGAAATTTTTCCATCATCGCCCACATAGATCACGGAAAATCCACCCTTGCCGACAGAATTTTGGAACTGTGCGGCGCGGTAGCCGCCCGTGATATGGAAAACCAGATACTGGACAATATGGACCTGGAGCGTGAGAGAGGGATCACGATCAAAGCCCGCGCCGTAACGCTGGATTACAAGGCGGAAAACGGCGAGACCTATACCCTGAATCTGATCGACACGCCGGGCCATGTGGACTTTAACTATGAGGTCAGCCGTTCTTTAGCGGCGTGCGAGGGAGCCGTGCTGGTGGTGGACGCCAGTCAGGGAATCGAAGCCCAGACGCTGGCCAATACGTATCTGGCGCTGGCCAATGACCTGGAAATCCGGCCGGTCATCAATAAAATCGACCTGCCCGCCGCTGACCCGGAGAAAGTCAAGCATGAGATCGAGGATATTATCGGAATCCCTGCCATGGACGCGCCCGAGATCTCCGCGAAAGTCGGCCTGAATATTCCCGCTGTGCTGGAAGATGTGGTCGAAAATATCCCCGCGCCCTCCGGCGACCCGGACGCGCCTCTGCGGGCGTTGATCTTTGACAGCTATTATGACGCTTATAAGGGCGTGATCGTTTATTTCCGGATTCTTGACGGGACAATGAAAAAAGGGATGTCCATTAAGATGATGGCTTCCGGGGCGCAGTATCAGATTTTGGAATGCGGTTTTCTGCGTCCGCTGGGATACGATCCCTGTGACCAGCTCCAGGCGGGACAGGTGGGATATCTGACCGCTTCCATTAAAAACGTCCGGGATACCGAGGTGGGCGACACCATCACGGAAAGCGGGCGTCCGGCAGAAGAACCGCTGCCCGGTTACCGGAAAGCGCAGCCCATGGTCTACTGCGGCGTCTACACCGAGGACGGAAGCAAATATCCGGACCTGCGGGACGCGCTGGAAAAATTGCAGCTGAATGACGCTTCGCTGACGTTTGAGCCGGAAAGTTCCGCGGCGCTGGGTTTTGGGTTCCGGTGCGGTTTTCTGGGAATGCTGCATACCGAGGTCATTCAGGAGAGACTGGAACGGGAATTTGATCTGGACCTGATCACCACGCTGCCGTCCGTTATTTACAAAGTCACGAAAACTGACGGTTCCCAGGTGGATGTGGACAACCCGCACAATTATCCGGACCCCAGCGTGATTCAGGAGGCGCAGGAACCCTATGTGAAAGTCTCCATCATATCGCCAAACGAGTATGTCGGCAATATCATGCCGCTGTGCCAGGACCGGCGCGGCGAGTTCAAGGATATGCAGTATTTAGATACAAATTTGGTGGAAATACACTACGAAATGCCGCTGAATGAGATTATTTACGACTTTTTTGACACGCTGAAAGCACATACAAAGGGCTACGCCTCTCTGGATTATGAACTGAGCGGATACCGGGTGAGCGATCTGGTCAAGGTGGACCTGCTGCTGAACGGCGACCAGGTAGACGCGCTGAGTTTTATCGCCCATAGAGACAAGGCGTATCCGAGAGCGCGGCGGCTGTGCGAAAAATTAAAGGAAAATATTCCCCGGCAGCTGTTTGAAGTACCGATCCAGGCGGCAATCGGCGGGCGGATCATTGCGCGGGAGACCGTCAAAGCCATGCGGAAAGACGTTCTGGCCAAGTGCTACGGCGGCGATATCACACGGAAAAAGAAGCTGCTGGAAAAGCAAAAGGAAGGCAAGAAGAAGATGCGGAATCTGGGGACGGTGCAGCTGCCCACAGAGGCGTTTATGGCAGTGCTGAAACTGGATGAATAATAAGATGAATAAAAGGTCAACAGAGGAGGAACGATGTGAGAACTGCGATCATTACAGACAGCAACAGCGGAATCAGCAAAGAGACTGCCCGGGATTGGGGCGTTTTTGTGGTCCCGATGCCGGTCATTATCGAAAATCAGATCTATTATGAAGGCGTCGATCTGTTTCCGGAGGAGTTTTTCAGGCTTCAGCGTGAGGGAAAAAAGATATCGACTTCTCAGCCAGCGCCGGATGATTTGCTGTCTATGTGGGACAGCGTTCTGAAAGAGGGATACGATGAGATCGTTTATCTGCCCATGACCAGCGGACTGAGCAGTTCCTGTCAGACGGCGTTGGTCTTGGCCGCCGGATATGACGGAAAAGTCCAGGTCGCGGACCATCATCAAATCTCCGTGCCGCAGAAAAACGCGGTGTGGGACGCTTTGCAGCTGGCGAAAGCGGGAGTTTCGGCCCGGGAAATTAAGGAAAAATTGGAGACAACCGGCAGCGATTCCATTATCTATATCGGCGTCAACCCGCTGTAATACCTGAAAAAGGGCGGCCGGATTACACCGGCCGCGGCAGCGATGGGG
>CAMWQV010000449.1 GCA_947176425.1 uncultured Clostridia bacterium | reverse complement strand
GTTATACGCGGCGCAGCAATCGGAGCTGATCATAGCCGCTGACGGAGGGCTGAGGTACTTAAAGGAGCAGGGAATCAAGGCTGACTTGATAGTCGGCGATTTTGATTCATTGGGCTGGATACCGGAGGGAGAAAACATCATCCGGCATCCGGCGGAGAAGGACGACACGGACATGATGCTTGCCATACGGAGCGGGCTGGCGCGTGGATACCGGGAGTATTTGCTGTTGGGCGGACTTGGCGGGCGTCTGGACCATACCTATGCGAATTTGCAGGTATTGACCTATCTGGCGGAGCATAACGCGCAGGGCTGGCTGCTGGGCGGCGGGACGGCGGCGGCGGCGGTCCGTAACGGCACACTGTATTTTCCCGCGTCGTGTACCGGCACGATATCGGTTTTCTGTCCTGGGGCAGACGCATCAGGTGTTACGCTTGAGGGACTGTATTATCCGTTACAGAACGCGGTTTTACAGAGCAGTTTTCCTTTAGGGGTGAGCAACCAGTTTACCGGGGTTCCTGCCTCTGTCACAGTAGAGGCGGGAACATTGCTGGTCATATGGCAGCAGCCAGCGGACCAGGTTATCAGGCACATTCTGCAGCCAGAACAATAAAAAGTGCAAAAAAACCGTGGAAGTTTGTCAGCTTCCGCGGTTTTTGTGGTTTTACTCTACTGTCCGCACATACTTCCGTAATTCAAAAAGTGCGGTCATAATAAGAATGCCGGCAATACACGCGGCCAGTGCAAGCCCACCGGTGATCCACTCCTGCCGCTGAACCGCCAGCGTACTGGGCAGATAGAGAACCAGACTGATTGCCGTCATCAGCACGATATATAAGGTTCTGCGTTTGCAAATCCGCTGATCCAAAGTACTGTTCTGTGGCTGCAATTTTTCAGACAGCGCGGCCATATCAGTCAAAAACTGGAAATGGAAATAGAGACCCGCCGCGCCGGTCAGCAGATCCAGGAATAAAACGGCTCCATCCAGATCACGGCTGAACCAGGAGAGCAGCCAGTCCGCGAAGCTCCACGCCAGCAGCAGCAAACACAGGGGCCGCAGCAAAATCAAATCCCGCCGCTCTGCTGACAGCCGGTCAATCGCCGTCAGCAGCAGGAAATACCCAACAAATCGGGGCAGGATACTGACCGTACCGAGATTAAAGTCAAAATTCAGGAAAAAGTATCCCCATGCGGCATAAGGCACGCCGGTATACAGCAAATTACGGTCATCAGTCATCTAACCGGCCTCCTTTCCACGGGCAGGAGGGTCAGTTCCGCGTCGAGTATACCGTTGAGATAGAGGTCTGCGGCATAGTAACCGGGGCGGTCCGGCGCAGTTTCATAGCCGCCACCGCCGCCGCCCGAAAGAAACACTGGACTTTCCCAGCCGTTTTCTAAAGGCTTGCTTCCCCAGGACTCGCCTGACGTACTGCTCCCGCTGCCGTCTCCGATATATGGTACAGATTGTTCCGGACGCGGTTCCTCTTCGCGGCAGGCACAGCAGGACACGGCAATATGGGTATACCGATCCATATTCTCCGGCGTGCCGGTATAATAGGCAAAAAGTTCCTGACAGCTGGTACTGGTAAACGTTCCGGAGGGCAGCGGGGAGCAGTCGAAGTCTGTTGAGGTAAACATGAAGTTCTGGTTCACACGGAAGCTGTCAACATATGCTGTTGTCTGCCACCGGCATTTCAGGGCAAAATCTTCTGTTTCCGCCTGATATTCCCAGGCGGGAAGATTTTCCTCATGTCCTCCAATGATCTGCAAACTTCCCCATTCACTTTCCGCCGTCCAGAAATCCTCCTGGGGCAGCACCACCCAGCGACCGTCCTGTTTTTCCGCCCGCACGGTCTGGACTGCCAGCCAGCACCTGTACTTAGTTGCGGTCTCACCTTCCGGCGGCTCCCATAATTCCAATGCCAGCAGCCCCTCGTATGCGTCGGTTTCAACAGGCGTCAGGTTATAGATTTTGTAACCGGAATCCATTCTTGTCATTCCCGGCAGGCCGGAATTTTTCCACTCCCAGGAGCCGTCTTCTCTCCGAAAGGCGTCCATCAACGCGTTTTGTTCTTCCAGCGGGGCACACATAGCGCGATACGGGATATATTCTTTCAGCAGAGCTTTGGCGTAGGCGTCCAGCGCGCCTGCGTACGTGGTACAGCGCACAGACCGGGCAGAAACCATTATGGCGGCAGGGGTGTCAGGAAAAAACGAATGGTTTTCCTCCAATGCCTGAGCCTTTGCACCGAGCAGCAGCGGCACGGTCAGCGACAGTATCACGCATACAGAAACTGGTGCCATACCCGCGGGATAACGCTTGAACCGTGCAATCGCTTCAATCCGCCTGCGGATATTTTTCCCTCCATTGGCCATAGAGGACGTACCAGGCATACGGGCATATTTTTCATCGGCCATAGACAGCAGGATCCGCCCATAATCCCTGCGGTCCTCACCAATCAGGCGTTCCAAGACGCGCTGGTCGCAGAGGGATTCCAGATCGTTCCCCGCTAAATCAGCACAATACCACAGCAGCGGATTACACCAATGGATGCAGCGGAACAAGCAGATCAGCAATCCCCACAGAACATCTTTATATTTCAGGTGCAGCAGTTCATGCAGGAGCATTTTTTCGTCCGCGGGTTCTCCGGCCGGGAGAGCCAGCACAGGGCGGAATACCCCGCAGATAAACGCAGAGGGCAGGCCGTCCACTTCAATCGCGGGACAGGCGTGCAGACCGAAGCGATCCGCTGTTTCCAGAACAGCAGCATCTTTCCCCGGTAATTTCTTTCGGAGCGCAAGCCGCAGACGGGTATAGGAGACCAGATACCGCAGCAGGCAAAAGACCACACCCGCCGTATAGAGCAGAAACAGCCAGTCTTCCCAAGAATCAAGACGGACTTTTTGTGGTATAGGAACCGGGACCGTCACTTGTGTAAGCGAACCGAATTCCCCGGTCATGACTGATTTCAGCAATTCGACGGCATAGGGCCAGTTGACCAGCGCGTATCGTCCGCCGGTACCTGCGGGGAAGATCAAAACCAGGGCCAGTACGCCCCACACCGCAAACTGCCAGCGCGGAGACAGCTTATCCCGAAACAATGCTTTCAGCGCCAGCAGCAGGACCGCCGTACCGGACGCAGTAAGAGTCTGCAAAAGGAAGGACCAGATATCCGTCACAGGCTAAACCTCCATTTCATCCAACAGCCGCCGCAGTTCGTCCCGTTCCTGAACGGTAATCGGTTTTTCTTTCAGGAAAGCAGCAACCAGATCCTTTGCGGACCCCTGATAGACGTTTTTTAGGAAGCTGTCCCGTGCCTGGGCCTGACAGACATCCTTTTCCAGCGCGGCGCAATAGGTCTCTGATAAACAAAT
>CAMWQV010000448.1 GCA_947176425.1 uncultured Clostridia bacterium | reverse complement strand
GTATTTACGGATATTTTTCCGGATGCCGTCAAAATCGGGATGGTATCCTCCAGCCAGCTCATCTGTGTGATTGCGGAACGTCTGACGTACTATCACGCCAGAAACATTGTCGTTGATCCGGTGATGGTAGCTACCAGCGGTTCCCGGCTGATGCGGACGGATGCCGTCGCCGCGTTAATGCGGGAGCTTCTGCCGTTAGCGGATGTTATTACGCCGAATATTCCGGAAGCGGAGGTCTTGTCCGGCCTAAATATTCACACAGAGGAGGATATGGTCCGTGCCGCGGAGAAAATCAGCGGTGACAGCGGCTGTGCGGTTTTGCTGAAGGGCGGACACAGTGTCAGTGACGCAAACGACCTGCTTTGCCGAAAGGGAAGCGGTATCCAATGGTTCAGCGGACAGCGGATCCAGAATCCGAATACGCATGGTACCGGCTGTACGCTCTCGTCCGCAATCGCCGCCAATCTTGCAAAAGGTTTTTCCTTGGAAGAGTCCGTGAGACGGGCCAAGGCGTATATCTCCGACGCGCTGGCGGATATGCTGGATTTGGGGCGGGGGTCCGGTCCCATGAATCACGCATTTGGTTTGCAGGGCGTGTACGCGGAGGAGGCCGGGCAGGATGAATAAGCGCACAAGCCTTTTTGAAAACGGACTCATCTGGTTTGGGGCGGCTGTTTCAATTGCGGAAATTCTGACCGGTACCTTTCTTGAACCCCTTGGTTTCGGAAAGGGAATGTTGGCGGTTCTGCTGGGTCATGTCATCGGCTGTGCGATGCTGTTCTGTGCGGGACTGATTGGCGGTCAGACACGCCGGAGCGCGATGGAAACCGTGAAAATGAGCTTTGGGCAAAAGGGAAGCCTGCTGTTTTCTATATTAAATGTATTGCAGCTTGTGGGCTGGACCGCTATCATGATTTATGACGGCGCGCTTGCCGCTGACAGCATTTTTCATACGGGCGCGTGGCTCTGGTGTCTGGTCATCGGCGGCTTGATCGTTCTTTGGATTTTTATTGGTATCCAAAATCTGGGCAGGATCAATACAATCGCAATGGCCTCGCTGTTCGTTCTGACGGTCATCCTCAGTTTCGTTATTTTCCGGGGAGAGCCGATGCACATGCTGGTCCAGACTGGTGAGGGCATGACCTTTGGCGCGGCGGTGGAGCTGTCTGTTGCAATGCCGCTGTCCTGGCTTCCGCTCATCAGCGACTATACCCGTAACGCACAAAAACCGGTTCAGGCTACGGCAGCCAGCGCGGCTGTTTATGGGCTGGTGAGCTGCTGGATGTATGCGATTGGTTTAGGCGCGGCGATTTTTACCGGAGAAGATGATATCGCGCAGATCATGGTCAAAGCGGGACTGGGCATCGCCGGACTGCTTATCATCGTTTTTTCTACCGTCACAACGACCTTTCTCGACGCCTATTCCGCCGGTATCTCCAGCGAATCAATCTCTGCACAAATTGACGGCAAATGGGTTGCAGTTGGCGCGGCGGTTATTGGTGCGGCTGGCGCAATTTTTCTGCCCCTGACGGATATCACCGGTTTTCTCTATCTGATCGGGTCCGTATTCGCGCCTATGATTGCAATACAAATTGCGGACTTCTTTTTTCTCAGACAGGACAGCAGCAAACAGACCATATGTATACCAAATCTGATTGCTTGGCTGCTGGGCTTTATCCTGTACCGCTTTCTGATGGGGGTCGATATAATCGTGGGCAATACGCTGCCGGATATGCTGCTGACGGTCGTCCTCTGCATTCTGATTAATAAAATCGGTTGATTGTAAAATGAAGGCCCCAACAAGAATAAACCAGAACAAAAAATACTTTCTGTAGATTTTTAAATATCTACAGAAAGTATTTTTTGATCAGTATATTTCAACTGTTGTTAGAAAAATATCTTTCAAAGAAGCCGCAGATATCCTCTGCGCCTGCCTGAACGCTTCCCTGAATAAAAGCAGGTTTTCCGCCGCCGCGTCCATTCAGAGCGGCATTCAGTTCTTTTGCAGCGGACCGCAGATCGTTTGCGGGGTCGCTGACAGCGTACTGATAAAGGTCATTTTCCCCGGAAAAGACTGCGCATAGACCTCCGGCAGCGGCCTGAACCGCCGTGCAGAGCTTGCGGATGGATTCGGCTGACATAGGACCTTCCAGCAGCAAAACGTCCCCTTTGCCGCTGTACTGCTCCGCTTTTCGCGCAAAATCCTGTTCTTCCAGCGCGGTAATTCTGCCCTTTAATGTATACAGTTCCTTTTGCAGACGCGCTACCGCCGCTGCCGTTTCTGTGGGTTTTGCGGAGAGCATCTGCGATACCTGGGTATTTTGCTGTGCAATACGGTTGCTCCATTGCAGAACGCGTCCACCGGCGGCCATCTCGATGCGGACACCCTCCTTAAATTTCTGGCAGGAAATCAGCTTGACCATACCTACCTGTCCGCTGGAACGCACATGTGTCCCGCAGCACGCACAGCAGTCCGCACCGGGCCAGGTCACGATGCGCACCGAACCGGTCAGCACCTTTTTACTGCGGTATTGCAGCGCGTCCAATTCCTCTGGTGAAGGATATGAAACTTCTAAAATGTGATTTTCCCAGATATATTTGTTGGCGTGATACTCGATTTCCAGCAGTTCCTCCGGGGTCAGGTCCGTATTAAAATCAATTGTCACCAGATCATGCCCGATATGAAAGCCCACATTATCGCAGTGATGCCGGGAACAGATAATACCGCTGACGATATGCTCCCCGCTGTGCTGCTGCATAAAGTCAAAGCGCCGTATAAAATCAATCACGCCCGTCACTGTGCTGCCTACTTCCAAGGGCTGCGTACAGGTGTGGCAGATCACGCCGTCACGTTCCCGGGTATCTGTGATGACAGACGCGCTTCCCAGAAACCCCTGGTCCGCAGGCTGTCCGCCGCCCTCCGGGTAAAACGCGGTGCGGTCGAGTACCACAGACCAGCCGTTTTTTTCCTTCTCACAGCGCAGAACTTTTGCTGTGAACTCCATCATAAAGGGGTCTTCGTAATATAGTTTTTCTGTCATGGGATTCTCCTTGCCGGTCATTGCAGCAGACCTAAATCGTATTTCCAGGACAGCACACGCGCCGCCGCTTCGTCAATCATGGCCTCGCCAATCAGCCCGGCGCGGACGGCATCTGTCACAAGCGGGATCTGCGTCTCAAAATCCGTCGTTACGATCATGTCGTTGCCCGCCAGTACCGCCAGTACCGCGACGGAACCGTCTTCCGCATAAGCTTCCACGGCGTCCATCGCCAGATCGTCCGTAAGAATCACACCGGAAAAACCCAGTTCGTCACGCAGAACGCGGTGGACTTCCGCCGACAGGGAAGCGGGCAGTTCGGGGTCCATACAGTTGATAATGTTATGGC